>CADBHI010000007.1:14901-83107 GCA_902794405.1 uncultured Prevotellaceae bacterium | reverse complement strand
GCTGCTGCCCGACGAGTTCACCAAGGAGCAGTACCGCCAGATGCGCCAGCAGCAGAACAAGCAGGGCGACGGCGAGAGCACGCTGCGCAGCTGGCAGAGTCGCGGACATATCGTCTATGACGAGGCGAGCGGAAGGTACTGTAAGACCGAAGCGTATAAAAGACGCTTCGGGATTCGGAATAACGGAATACCGGGATAACGGAATAACGGAATACCGGAATGCCGGCAGGGCGGAATAACGGAATACCGGAATGCCGGAATGCCGACACCGCCGGAATCCCGGAATCCCGGAATCCCGGAATAACGACAATTGAAAAAATGAAAACCGAAAATAATCAGCAATGCTTCGTGCTGCTCTGGCGGATGCTGGAGCGCACGAGGCGCCTCCTCGGAGGTCAGTGTAAGCGGTTCTGCATCCGCAATGTGTTGAAGTCGTGGTTCGGCTTTGAGGCCAACGATGACATGATCTGGGAGGTGTGCCGCCTGTGCGAGCAGGAGGGCTGGAACGAGCTGCCGCCGCCGTCACTTTATCCGCGCAAGCATCGGGAATTGCTTCGGGCTATCGTGGCCGTCCGCACGGGCATCAGCTTCTATAAAGTGAACCTGAAAGCGCTCGATGCGGCCTACAGCATCGCCTTCCCGAAGAGCACGCCCTTGAACGTCAATAAAAAGAAGAGAGAATAATTTGGAGGTTTCAGATTTTATTCCTATCTTTGTACCCGAAATTGTTTACTAACTTTATAAATACTGAAAAGACTATGAAGAAATTCCTACTTATCTTGGCGGCTATGGCCGTTGTTGGTGGACAAAGTAGTTTTGCCCAGACCAAGGTTCTCAAGCTTTCGGCAGAGACCAGTAAGTTGAATGTGGCACAGGTAAGCGAAGCCGAGGGAGACGTGCAGATGTCACGCTATCTCTTTGCCGGCTACAACACCCTTTGCCTCCCCATTTCAGTGAGTGCAGACCAGCTGAAAGAGCAGCTTCCCGGCGTTAAGCTGGAGCGCTTGGGTGCCATTCGTCAGGAGGGCTCTACGCTCTGCCTCTATTTCGTCGACTGCACAAGCGAGGGTGTCGAGGCAGGTATGCCTTACCTGGTCTATTCGCCTCAGAAGAAGTATCTGCGCGTGAACAGCAATGGGGCTCGTCGTCTTGCAGCTGATGCCAGTGCCGTTCGTATGAACGACGGCCAGGGCAACCAAGTGAATTTCAGCGGCAGTTGGGAAACACGCCTCAAGGAGGGTCTCTATGGCATTCCCGCCCAGCAGAACCGGGAGGTGCTTGAGAGCGTACTGATTCGTACCACCGCCGAGCAGGCTTTCCGTCCCACCCGTTGCAGCTTCAACTGGGAGTCACAGTCGGCAACGGCTGCTAATCTCGAAATCCGCCATGTCAGCACGCTTGCCGATGCCACTGGCGTGAAGTCGCTGAATGCTGCCGACGCGCTCGTCGATGTCTACGACCTCAAGGGCAATATCCTCGTGAAGCAGGTGAAGCTGAGCGATGCCAAGGCTTCGCTTCCTGCCGGCATCTATGTCATTGGCGGTGAGAAAGTCACCATCAAGTGACAAAGTCGCCACGAATCCTATAAAAACGAGACTCAATGTTTGTGGGTCTCGTTTTTTCTTTGTAACTTTGCACCCTCAAATCGTAAAATCGAAAATCGAAAATCGTTAAATAGAAAATATCATAGATGTTTGAGAATTTAAGTGACAGACTTGAACGGTCGTTCAAGATACTGAAAGGTGAGGGAAAAATCACCGAGATCAATGTTGCTGAGACGCTGAAGGACGTGCGCCGTGCATTGTTGGATGCCGACGTCAACTACAAGGTGGCCAAGAACTTTACCGACACGGTGAAGAAGAAAGCCTTGGGTATGAACGTGCTGACGGCTGTGAAGCCGAGCCAGCTGATGGTGAAGATTGTTCATGACGAACTGACGGAGCTGATGGGTGGCAAGGCCGTGGAGCTGAACCTGCAGGGCCGTCCGGCCATCATCCTGATGTCGGGCTTGCAGGGTTCGGGTAAGACCACGTTCTCGGGCAAGCTGGCCAACATGCTGAAGACGCGCCAGCACAAGAATCCGCTGTTAGTGGCCTGCGACGTCTACCGTCCTGCTGCCATCGAGCAGCTGAAGGTGGTTGGTCAGACGGTAGGCTGCGACGTCTACGTCGAGGAAGGCAACAAGAACGTGGTGGAGATTGCCCAGAACGCTATCCGCAAGGCCAAGCAGGAGGCGTACAACGTGGTCATCGTCGATACCGCCGGTCGTCTGGCCATCGACGAGGAGATGATGGACGAGATCAGTCGGCTGAAGCAGGCCATCAACCCCGATGAGACGCTCTTCGTGGTCGACTCGATGACCGGTCAGGACGCCGTGAACACCGCCAAGGAGTTCAACGACCGTCTGGACTTCGACGGCGTGGTGCTGACCAAGCTCGACGGTGACACCCGCGGTGGTGCTGCCCTGTCCATCCGTACCGTCGTCACCAAGCCCATCAAGTTTGTGGGTACGGGCGAGAAGATGGAGGCCATCGATGTGTTCCACCCCGAACGTATGGCCGACCGTATTCTCGGCATGGGTGACGTGGTTTCACTCGTAGAACGTGCCCAGATGCAGTTCGACGAGGAGGAGGCGAAGAAGCTGGAGAAGAAGATTCGCAAGAACAAGTTCGACTTCGACGACTTCATGGGTCAGATTCAGCAGATCAAGAAGATGGGTAACATCAAGGAGTTAGCATCGATGATTCCTGGTGTGGGCAAGCAGATCAAGGACCTTGATATCGACGACAACGCTTTCAAGGGCATCGAGGCCATCATCAACTCGATGACACCGAAGGAGCGTCAGAATCCTGATATCATCAATCAGAGCCGTAAGCTGCGCATTGCCCGTGGCAGTGGCACGAAGCTCGAAGATGTCAACCGCCTGCTCAAGCAGTTTGACCAGACGCGCAAGATGATGAAGATGGTCAGCGGCATGGGTTCCAGCCGTATGGCGCAGATGGCGGCGGCGATGAAAGCAAAGGGCGGAATGCCAAAGATGTAGAATCTTAAAAAACTAAACAATAAATGCAATTAATAGACGGAAAAGCAACCGCAGCCGCTATAAAAGGCGAGATTGCTTCTGAAGTGAAAGAGATCATGGCCAAGGGTGGCAAGCAGCCCCATCTGGCCGCAGTGTTGGTAGGTCACGACGGTGGTTCGGAGACGTACGTGAAGAATAAGGTATTGGCTTGCGAGGCCTGCGGCTTCAAGTCGACGCTCATCCGCTATGAGGCCGACGTGACTGAAGAAGAGCTGCTGGCCTGCGTCGACAAGCTGAACAACGACGACGACGTCGACGGCTTCATCGTCCAGCTGCCGCTTCCTAAGCACATCGACGAACAGAAGATTATCGAGGCCATCGACTACCGCAAGGACGTCGACGGGTTCCATCCCATCAACGTGGGACGCATGGCCATCGGACTGCCCTGCTTCATCTCGGCTACGCCCCTGGGCATCATCACCCTGCTGAAGCGCTACGGCATAGAGACCAGCGGTAAGAAGTGCGTCATCCTCGGCCGTTCCAACATCGTTGGCAAACCGATGGCCCAGCTCATGATGCAGAAGCAGTATGGCGACGCAACGGTCACCGTGTGCCACTCGCGCTCGAAGACCCTGAAA
Organism: uncultured Prevotellaceae bacterium; assembly: GCA_902794405.1. Lineage (GTDB taxonomy): Bacteria > Bacteroidota > Bacteroidia > Bacteroidales > Bacteroidaceae > Prevotella. The sequence goes on along the minus strand of CADBHI010000007.1, from coordinate 79,447 downwards.
GAAGAGTGCCGCCAGGCTGATATCATCATTGCCGCCATTGGCCAGCCCGACTTCGTGACGGCCGACATGGTGAAGGAGGGTGCCGTCATCGTCGACGTAGGTACCACCCGCGTGCCCGATGCCACCCGCAAGAGCGGCTTCCGCCTGAATGGCGACGTGAAGTTCGACGAGGTGGCTCCCAAGTGTTCCTACATCACGCCTGTTCCGGGCGGCGTTGGTCCCATGACCATCTGCTCGCTGATGAAGAACACGCTGTCTGCAGGCAAACGTGAGTTCTACAAATGACCGCAGAAGAGTATTACCAGCAAGGTAACGAATACCGCAAGCAGCAGATGTGGCACGAAGCCATCAACTGCTACATCCAGGCCATAGCGCTTGACCCCGACAGTCCTGCTGTCGAGGCCAAACGCATGCTGGATGATATCATGGCCTTCTATTGCAAGGACATGTATAATCCGTAAAATTTTCTGATTTTTACTTCGCAATCAGCACGCAGCCAGCCATGATGAGCAGGACACCCACCCAGCGCACCATGGGCACTTGCTCATGGAAGAAAATGATGGCTGCAATCATACCGAAGACGTAGCTCAACGACACCATGGGATAGGCCATTGAGAAGGGGAAATTCTTGATGATGTAAAGCCAGAGGGCTGTAGCACAGGCATAGCAGATGCCGCAAGCCAGGAACCACCAATTGGTGAGGTTCCGGCCAAAGAAATCCCATGTCCATGAAAAGGCGCCCATGCGTTGCAAGGCAAACTTAAGCAACACTTGTCCTCCGCAAAGCAGGATAGACTGGACGATGGAGATGAGCAGCAGGCGCATAGGCTTAGAGCTTTTTCAGAACGACGTAAGAATGGTTTTGACCGTCGCTGTGGTTGACGAACAGGGCACGACTGGCCTTGCCCTGGTGCAGCAGGTGGGCAGTGGCATAGATGCCCAGTCCTGAAGCGGTGTAACTCTCGCCGAACAGCTGTTTGTAGTCGAAGGTCTGGATGCCGGGATACTGGCTGATGACCTGACGGTATGGGGCATCGTTGGCCTCAGAGCCGTTGGTGCCAACCACCAGCAGGTCGGTGTCGGTTGGGGGAACAGCGGGCGTGCCGAAGCTCATCGACATCTGCTCCACCTCGCAAAGGGCGTCGGTGGGGTCGGTGGTGAGCATCATGGCGACGGAGGCTTCACTGGCAGTCACCTGTCCGGGCTGACCGATGTAGCCTGTGCGCTGGAGAATACGGAAGTAGGAAGGTGTCATCTCGTCATTGCCGGTGACCAGGGCGGTCTGGATGTCGCCTAAGCGCAGCTGTGTGAAGGCGTCGAACAGGGCCGAGTCGAACGACACGCTCTTGTGGCTGTAGGTGGTGTTGTAGCCGTGACAGCCAGTCTGAATGGCGATGAGCGACGAGATGGTGTTGTGGGTCGACTGCATAAAGTAGGTGGGCTTCAGCATTTCCTCTCCTTCACGACACAGCTGGTCAAGAAACAGCTCGGTGTTCTCGATACAGCCGAGGCCTGTGCCGGTGATGATGGCATCGGGCTGGGTGATGGCGGTGTCGCGCATCACCTTGAGGGCGGTGACCAGTGCACGCTTCATGATCTTGCCCATGCGGCGCGACTCCAAGGGGTTGAGCCACTCGCGGAAGTTGGGGTCGACGCTGCGCAGATAGGGCTCTGCCGGCTCCAATGGAGCGGTCATCCACTCTTCCGAGAGCGGTTGCTGCATGGAGATCTGCGTGGCTGCTTTGATATAGATTCTGTTCATCGTGATAGGATCAGGCTTGAGTCGTTGCCGCCGAAGCCGAAGGAGTTGCACATGACGTGCTCCAAGGGGCGCTGCGGCGTAATGTCGGTTGAGGGAATGATGCCGCCGTCCATGGGCTGGCTCCAGCCGTAGTTGGCAGGTAGGAACTGATGTTGCAGGGCGAGCAGGCAGATGGTGGCCTCGACAGAGCCAGAGGCGCTGGTGGTATGGCCCGTCATGCCCTTGGTTGACGACACGGGCGGCAGGTCGCTGCCGAAGAGCCGCATCAAAGCCTGGCTCTCGCTCAGGTCGTTGTTGGGCGTGCCGGTGCCGTGGGCGTTGACATAGCTGATGTCGCGTGGCTGCAGGCAGGCCATCGACAGGGCTTTCTGCATGGCTAAGAACGCTCCCTCGCCATTGTCGCTGGAGGCGGTCTGGTGGAAGGCGTCGCAGGCATTGCCGTAGCCGCTGAGACGGCCAATCACCTTGGCTCCGCGCCGACGGGCAGATGCCTCGGTCTCGATGACCAGATAGGAGGCTCCCTCGCCGAGGTTCAGTCCGGCACGGGTAGCATCGAAGGGACGGCACTGCTCGTGGTCGAGGATCATGAGCGAGTTGAAGCCGTTAAGATGGAATTTCGTGATGCACTCAGAACCGCCTACGACGGCTATCTCCGTCTGGCCGCTGCGAATAAGGTTGGCGCCAAGGATGATGGCGTTGGCTGCCGATGAGCAGGCCGTAGAGATGCTGGTGCACATGGTGAACAGCGAACCGTAGTGGCAGGCCATCATCTCGGTGGTGGCACCGCAGTCATGGGTCCGGATGTAGTCGTTGCGGGTGTCGTTGTCGAGGTAGTCCAGATAGTACTGCTCGCTCTTGTCCATGCCGCCGACGGTGGTGCCGGAAACAAGGCTGACCTTGGGACTGGGAGATGAAGAAACGGTGAGGCCAGCCTCCTGTAGCGCTTCGTCCATGGCCAGCATGCCCATGAGGGCAGTACGGGTAGTGGGCTCGGCAGTGATGCCGAGGCGCTGCTTCATCTCGTCGTCGCTCAGCTTCACCTCGCCGACGGGAAACTCTGTGTGGGCGGTCTTCAGGTAGCGGAGGGGGGCTATGCCACTGCGCTGTTCGCGTAGTGAGTCGAGCGTCTCCGCCTTTCCTATGCCTATGGCCGACACGATGCCGGCACCTGTTATCACGATGCTGTCCACGCTCTACTGTAAGCTTATTTCGTGCGGTTGGCCTTGACAAACTCGGCCATAGTATTGATAGACTTGAAGATCTCCTTGCCGGCAGAGGGATCCTTGATCTTGATGCCGTAGCTCTTCTCCATCATGACGATGAGCTCAAGAGCGTCGATGGAATCGAGACCCAGACCTTCGCCAAACAGCGGGGCATCGTTCTCGATGTCCTCGGGCTGCACGTCCTCAAGGTTCAACACTTCGATAATCTGCTTCTTCAGTTCTAATACTAATTCTTCCATTTTGTATCTATTCTTTATAAATTAATTTCACGTTTGCTTCAAACTGATGGTCTGACTCGCAGTCCACCCAACCGCAGATAACGCTCTGTGTGGCAGGGTCGAGCAACGAGGCTTCTATGGTCTGACGCATGAGCTGCTCGTCGCAATGCGCCATGGCATAGAACGCGGTCTCTCCGTAGTAGTGGTTGCGTATGGCAATCTCGCCCGTAACGATGTTGGGTAGGGTATAGACGAAGATGGATGGGCTGGGGAAGAAGTCGTCCAACCGTTCTATCGTCTGCTGGTACTTGCGGTCGCAAGCTAAGGAGCCGCAGCGTCCGAAGAGGATGACGGCACGGTCGTCGGACTCGCTGTGGCGGTCGCCCTCTGACTGCAGCAGCAGCTCCGTGGCCAGGAATCCCAACTTCGAGAGTTCGTCCATCTTGAAGAACTTCGGGTAGTCGTTCACCTTGGCACGATACACCTCGGTAAGCAGGGCAGCGCCACGGCCAGCAGTGGTCAGCGGTTCTCCGCTGACTTCCACGCCCTCAGGCGTTATCCTAACCCATTGCTTCGTCGTCATCTCTAACTTCTTAACTTCTCTAACTTCTTAACTTCTCTAACTTCTTAACTTCTCTCGCTCGACCTTTGGTCGCTTGGCTTGCCAAGAACTTCTTAACTTCTTCTTCTAAACCCCATCGCCGCATTACATCCTCCAAAACCCGACAGCAGTTTCAGGAAAGCCTGCTTCGTGGTGGGGGCGTTCTGTGCCGACAGCTTCACTTTATGCGACACGCCTAACTCCTCATAGCCTCGTGTGCCGAGGATGGTGCCGTCGTCGACAGCTGCCATCGACAGGATGGTTTCCAGCACGCCGGCGGCTCCCATGGTATGGCCGTAGTAGCCTTTCAGCGAGTTGACGGGAATGTCCAGGAGTCCGGCGCGGTCGATGGCTGCCGACTCCATCTCGTCGTTATACATCGTCGAGGTACCATGGACATTGATGAAGGCCAGTTCATCGGGTGCTGTATCACCCATGGCAGCACGGATGGCACGGTAGCTGCCCTCGCCCTTGGGCGACGGACCTGAGATGTGGAACGCATCGTTGCGTACGGCACCGCTCACGGCCTGCCATTGGCCCTTTTCACCTTGTGTCTCGCTCCTTGTATAGATAATGGTGGCCGCAGCCTCGCCAAGGTTCAGCCCCAAGCGCTCGATGTCGAAGGGTCGGCACTCCATGGGCGACAAGGCCTTGAACGAACCAAAGCCGCTGATGATGAAGCGCGACTGAATGTCGGCACCGCATACCACGGCTATGTCGCAGGCACCGCTCTCCAAGAGCCGCATGGCCGTTATCTGGGCCGAGAGACCGCTGATGCAAGCATTGCTGACCACTAACGGCGTGCGGCTGAAACCGAAATGACGGGCCACTGTCGCTGCTGCCTCGCCCAACAGCACGCGCTCCTCAGGGAAGCGGGGCGAACGGGAGTCGAGCAGGTGGACGTTGCCCTTGGTGGTCGACAGGATGAAGAGCACACGGTCGGAACTGACGTCGACGGTGGTCTGTGCTAAGGCACGGCCTACCGACTGTATGACGATGCTCTCGAAGGGTGTGCAGCCATCGGTCATTTCCACCTCGTCCCAATGGAACAGCGAGGCCGTGAACGCCTCTGGCAGGTCCATGGTGCCTGCAGGATAGCTTTCCAGCATGCTACGTCCCTGCTTCACGGCGGCGTAGTTCTCGGCCGTCGTGAATCCCATAGGGGAATAGATGTTGTCAGCTATCTTCAGTATCATGATGGCTGTATGCTATTTAACGGATTCAGTATTGATGCCCCACATCTTCTTCCACTCAATGTAGAATTCGGGGTTGGTCCATATCAGTTGGTAGTTCTTGTCCATGAACACCTGAACGGAACGGCCGGAGGCCATGATCTCGTCGGTTTCAGGGTCGTGGATTTCGTAGTCGAACACAATCTTGGCAGCCTCCGTGGGACGATAGATGATGTCGATACGCGGACGCATGCCGTAGGTGATGGGCTTGCGGTAGTGGAACTGCATGTCGACCAGCGGGGCGTAGTAGCCGAAGTCGGCAATGCGCAGGTACTCTAACTTGTACTTCCGGCCAAACTCCTCGCGGGCATCCTCGAAGTAGAGCATGTAGGAGCCATGCCACACCACGTTCATCGAGTCGACCTCGCTGAAACGGATGTCGAGCACCTTCGATGCTTTCAGAATCACTTCTTCGTTGTTCATCTCTTTTTCTATCCTTTCACCTCAATGTCGCTCAGCGCAATTTTCATCTCGGCAGTCACGATGGTCTCGTCGCCCACTTTCACGGTGGCATTGACGAGTGTGAGCTGCAGCACTTCCTGCACCACTTCGATGCTGGTGGTGAGCACCTCACCTTCACGGGCAGGACGCAGGACCTGCAGGTTCTTGATACTGCCGATGAAGCCTAACCTTACGCGTTCCTTATATATATATTGGTTGATGTAACCCATGCGTGCGGCACAGGTCTGGGCAATGTTCTCGACCAGCGCACAGTTGTTAAGCAGGCCGTCGGCTTCCATGAACAGGTTGTCGGGGCGTACTTCTAACTGCGTCGTCGTCACCACCTCGTCGAAGTGGATCAGACGGTCTATCATTACGAAAGGCGGACGCTGTGGCAACAGCGTCAGCACGTCGATTGTTTCAAGCTGCGTCTTCGTCATGATTCCAAAACTCGTAATAGTTAAACCACTGTTCGGGATACTTTCTCAGGATGGTCTCCAGCTCGTGGGCGAAGTGCTGTGCGAGGCTGGCAGCCCGCTCCTGACGTGTCTTGCCTTCTGTCGCCTCTATGCGGCGAATGTAGGCGGTGTAGCGGTAGGGCGACTCTTTCATCACAAAGATGGCCACCGTGGGAACACCTCGTTGCAGGGCCATAGCGTAGGGGCCTAACGGGAATCGGGCCTTGCTGCCAAGGAAGTCACACTCCAAGAATCGGGGTGAGCCGTAGATGCGGTCGCCGGGTATGCTCACAATCTCGCCGTTGGCCAGGGCTTCGTTCATCAGGAAGATGTGCGACATGTCCTCCAAGGCTGGAATCATGCGGATGTTGTTGCGTCCGAACATGCGGTTGCGGTTCTCCATCACGGTCTTTGCCTCGCCAGAGTAGACCAGCGCATTGAAGCGCTTCTCGGTGGCTTCGAAGGCGTAGCCTGCCAGTTCGTAGTTGCCTACGTGGCAGCTCATCACCATGAATCCCGTCTGTCCATGACTCAGTTCCACAAAGGTGTCGTTGCCGTCGAGGTCAATCTGGAAGGGCTGGCCGGCGTAGTTGGCAAAGCGGTCGAGGATAATCTGCCCGAAACGGTAATGGTTGAGACACACATATCGGAATGCCTTCCACACACCATAGCCGTGACGCTGGCGGAAATAGTGGTACATCGTGATGTAACCCTTGTGGGCAAACAGCAGATAGAAGGGAACAACGAAGATGGCCATGCCGAGGTATACGAATCGCAGGTTCATAAACCTGAACGACTGAATCAGCAGGCGGTGCATCCACGTCAGCCCCTGGGTGTTGCCACGCCAGTCCTCATGTCCCAGCTTCTCACCACTCACCTCTCTATGCTACTTTGCTTTCGATGTAGTCGCAGAACTGACTGAGGGTCTTCACACCGGCCATCTCCTCGGGCTTGATCTTGAACCCGAACTTCTTTTCTACAATGACGACGATGTCGACGAAGTCAAGACTGTCGATGCCCAGGTCTTCCTTCAGCTGGGCCTCGGGCGCAATCTTTTCTTCGTCAATCTCAAGGTCCTCAATCATGAACTCCCTTACTTTCTCTTCAATTTCTGTTCTTTCCATTGTTAATGTTATGTGATTTATACTTTCTTACAAACCAGTATGGAATGGCCCTGTCCCAGGTGGTCGTGAATCGTCTCCACCTCGAGACCTGCCTGACGGATGAGGCGCACCATATCGTCAGTGTTGTACATCTTGGAGTTGCCATTGGCCAGTGCCGTGAAGTAGAGGCTGGTCATCGTTAGGCAGAAGGCGGCAGGCTCGAAGCGCTGGCGGTCCCACATCGTCTCCATGATGTAGACGCGGCTGTTGCTGTCCATAATCTTGGCGGCACGCTCTAAGATGCTCAGTATCTCGTCCTCGCCGAAGCAGTCGAGGAACTGACTCATCCAGATGGCGTCGTAGTGCTTGTTCGTGGGGAACGAGTTCGAGCGGTTCAGCAGGTCGGTGCCAAAGGCATCGATGCGCTCTGCGCCTGGCTTGCCGGCTGTCTGGCGTTCCATCATATCCACCTGCTGTGGCAGGTCCATCACGGTGACAAACACATCCTCGTCGTAGCCTACGCACTGCAGGGCCCAGCGGCCAGTGTTGCCTCCCACGTCGAGCAGCGTCTTGGGCTTGTTGGCAAACACCACCTCCAAGGCCTGCTGGAACGAGCTGTCGCTGTAGAAGTGGTCGAAGCCGAACCAACTCTTCTGCACCTGTTCAGGCAAGGAAGAAAGACCCTCGTAGATGGTGGGCCAGTCGCCAAAATGCTTCAGGCCTGCAGGCTTGCCCTCCTTGAGGGCTTCCTCCAAGTGGAACCAGCCCTCATAGTTCACGTCGTGGTTGAAGTCGAGGTTCACACGGGTGGCGGGGTCGTTAATCAGGAACCAGCCTGTCTTGGCTAATGTGAAGCGTTCTGTATCCTTGTCTACGAGGACGGTACCTATGCACAGCGAGGCTTCCATCAGCACTTTCACGGCATATACCGAGAGGTGGGTCTGTTCAGCCACTTCGCCGATGGTCATGCCTTCGTCGCTGTCGCGCAACAAGTCCAGGATACCGAACTTCAGCATCAGACGTGAAGCCTGGAACACGATGGGTCCCCAGGCAATCCATTCTGCCCGTGCTTGTGCCTCGCGAGCTGTCAAGTGTTCCTTTGTGTATGCCTTTTCCAAGGCGGGCGATAAGTTCATTTGTGTCGTAATGATTTGTTACACATCGATAATCAGCGTGCAAAGGTACGAAAAAAAAAGCGAAAAGCGTCACGGAAACGGGAAAAATGAATGCGTAGAGGAAAAAAAGGCCATTTCTGCCCGTTTAGAACAACAATAGCACTAACAGCGGAATCGTTACCATCGAGAGCAGCGTCGTAATGAACGTCACCTCGGTAATCATCGTCGTGTCCTTCTTGTACTTCAGGCACAGGATGGTGCCGTAGGTGGCCACCGGCATGGCGATGACCAGCGTGTTGATGTTGACCACGAACTCAGAGAATCCTAATGCACGGGTTAGGAAATAGATGCCAATGGGCAGTATGCCTAACCGGAACAGGGCTGTGGCATAGACGGTGGCATTGCCAAGCATGGTACGTATCGAAAGGTGCGACATCGACGAACCGATGATTAACAGGGCTGCAGGCACGGTGACGTTTCCTAACATCGTCAGTGGCTGGCTCACCACGGCGGGAATATCCTTCACCTCCAGGGCTACTATGCCCATCGTCAGATAGGCGGCCAGCATGGGCGTGCTGTAGAGCACCTTTTTCTGAAAGCGCCCGCTGTCGCCGTCGCTTCTGCCGTTAATCAGGATGGTACCGATGGTAAAGACGGCAAACGTGTTGACTACGTTCAGCACAGCAGCGTAGAACACTGCCTCGTGGCCGAAGATGGAGGCGACTACCGGATAGCCCATGAACCCCACATTACCGAACATCAGGGCAAACCCCAGTGCCCCTTCGTCCTCATGGTGACGGGTCAGCCAGCGAGGCAGCCAGAAGGCAACGATGGTCAGCACGATGTAGGTCACCACGCTGATCAATAGTAGCGGCAGGATGAAACGGCGGTCGGGCAACTCACCCGTCATGGCCGACGACAGGATGAGTGCCGGACAGGTGATATTGATAACCAGGCTCGACAGTTTCCGGTCGAACTCACCACCCATGTAGCCAACTTTGCCTGCTATGAAACCTGTCACTACGAGTACTAGCAGTGTCGTCATTACTTCTGTCATACGCTTTTATTCTCTATCCACCAATCACCTCGTCCATTACCACGTCGTGGGCATCTACCGGCACCTCGGCAACGCGTTGGAACGGAAAGCAGACGCCTATCTTCCGGCACGCGGTTTGTATCAGGAAACGGTCGTAGTAGCCGCGTCCACGTCCTAAGCGATGACCTGCGGCGTCGAAGGCCATCCCGGGCACGAGGACTATGTCAATCTGTTCGTAGTCTGTGAAGGGCTCACCCGTAGGTTCCAAAATGTGGAAGGCTCCTTCCTGCAGGTCGGCCATCGACATGTAGCGCCGTAGCTCCATCGTCTCGTCATTTGTCACCTTCGGCAGCAGCACCGTTTTGCCCTCTGCCGCCAGACTGTCCACCAATGGTCTAATGTCCACCTCGTCCTTCAGTGGCCAGTAGGCCATCACTGTCCGAACATCGGTAAGTCGTTGTCTAAGTCGACTCACAATGGCAGCTGATAGGGTAGGGAGCTGCTGGGCGTGTTGCTGCTTTGCCTCACGTATCTGCTCACGCAACAGAGTTTTTGTCAAGGCTCCCGCTCCCCCTGCCGAGAACTCACACCCACAGTACTGCTGGTTGTAGAACCCATATTCCTTCAGCAGCTGGTTGCGTCGTTCCTGTAGTCCTCCTTTGCGCCAGTTCTGAGCCCAGAACTCAGTGCCGGGAACAGCCTCCTGGGCCATCATTCCTGCCCTTGAAATCTGTTCCAGACTCTTCCAACGGCTCGAAGCCAGTGTTGTGGCGAAATACCTGATACCCACCTCCTTAGCCTTCAGTGCCGTAGCCCTCAGACGCAATGCGAAACAGTGTTCACAGCGTTGCCCTCGTTCGGGCTCTCCTTCAAGCCCCGTCACGTCGCAACGCCATTGCTCGTGATCATAGTCGCCGTCAATCCACTCGATGCCCAGTCCCTCAGCATGCCGCTTGCTCTCATTCTTCCGGATTTCATACTCCTCGAGTGGCCAGATATTCGGGTTAAAATAGAAAATGGTAGGACGCACGCCATTCGCTATCAGCCATTCCACGATGGCCGACGAGCACGGGGCACAGCAAGCGTGCAGCAGCACTTTCTTACACCCCTGGGGTACGCTAATTGCAGGTTCTTTCATCTAATTACCTCCGGCTCCCATAGGTATCGTTGCATATCTACAAGTCCATTACTTTTGAAGGAAACGCCTTCTGCCTCTAACAACGGGCGTTGTTGACTCCAGCCGGGAGCCGTGCGCCCTACTTTGTTCACCACCCGATGACAGGGCAATTGCTCTGCACCAGGCGAATAGCGCAACGTTCTTCCTACCATCCTCGAATGACTCGGCCATCCCGCCAACACCGCAATATGACCGTAGGTTGTCACTCGGCCGCAAGGAATCTGACTGACGATATTCAGTACGTCCTCGCCAAACACCCTCGCCTGTTCTGGCGTCATTCTATCGGGATAGTCCTTCATTTTATAATCCGCGGGCTTTCCAGATGAGCTCTTTGGCAGCGTTGATTTCCTGGAATTTCTTCTCGGCGGCTTTGCGGACGTCCTCACCGAGGGCAGCCACTTTATCGGGATGGTGCTCAAGGGCTAAGCGGCGGTAGGCACGCTTTACCTCGTCGTCGGTGGCATTGGGACTGACGCCCAGCACTTTGTAGGCTGACTCAAGGTCGTTGTGACCGAGGTTGAGCATGGAGTCGACTTCGGAGGTTGACATGCCGAGCCATTGGGCGCACTCCTTGAGGGCGGTGACCTCAGAGGTGTCGACGTGACCGTCGGCCTGGGCTATCTGGCATAGGAAGTTAAGAAGCTGCAGGCGCTGGGACTGGTCTGTGTTGAGGTTGGCTTGCAGACAACAGTCACGGACGGTCTGCTTGAAGTTGTTCCATCCTTGTCGCTTCTGCTCTTCGAAGAGTCGGGCAAGGATATCGTTGCCCTGGGTGACGGCATCCTCACCGAAGTTTTGGCGCAGCATGGCTCGTACCAGTTCCATCTCAGAGTGCATGGCCTTGCCGTCGGCCTTGATGATATAGGAGGCCAGGACGAGGAGGGCAAAGAGGAAACTGTTGCGGTCGCCTTGTGCCTGGCGTTGCCGGTAGACCTCGTCGTAGGGGTTGTAGCCATTGTCGCGAGTGGAGCCGTAACCAAAAGTTCCGGCATTGTTAGGGTTGTTGACTGAGTCGAGACCCGACTCGAAGAGTGAGCCTAACAGATAGCCTGCCAGTGCGCCTAAAGGGCCTCCGGCCATCCATCCGATGATGCCACCAATCCATTTTCCTGCCATAGTTTGTTTCTTTTTATTGGGAGTTAATGAAGTATGTTCGTTTTTGAGGCGAGTGGGTTAGCTGAGCCAGATTTCGAGATTCTTTTCCTGACGCTCGAGGTCGTCGATGAGACATTCGGCAAGGCGGAGGATGACCTCGTTGGGAATGGCATAGCGAGGGTCGGGGCTATGGGGGTTGATGGCCTCGAGGAAGTGAGGCATCTCGTCCTTGTACACTTGTTTCATGCGCTGGTTGTGATGGTCTTCACCAGAGCAGGTGAATGTGATGTTGGCCAGTCGGTCGCAGAGTTTGACGAAGGGCGCATAGGGCGTGGTGCGGATGCCTAAGTAGTAAGCTTCTCCGGCTCTTTCAGCACGCGTGCGTCCCTTATCATTAGTAAGGGCATAGACGATTTCGGTGCCCATGTGTGCCTGTTCCTCGGTCATGATCATCCTTGCCCGGTACATGACGTCGTTGTAGGTGAGCCGTGCATCTTCGATGCTATCATGATAGTAGCCTCCGAACATTAGCGGCAGTACGTCGTTGTGGTTTTCGCAGACGAGGTGTCCGAACTCACGGATGTTGTCGACTACCATGTCGAGGTGATAGCTGTAGGGCAGTCCCTCGCCATATTGCTGGTTGACATCCTGATGTAATTGATGGGCAGAAAGACGTATCTCGTCAATCTGTGCAGCCAGTTTTTCGAGGCTTTCTTTAAAGGATTCTTTTGTCATCATGCTGCAAAGTTATAATTTTTTTCCCCTGATAAAGAAAAAAACGGAAAAAAATGATGTTTTTTAAATAAAAACCATTAAATTTGCAGTCAAAACATCAAACAAGTGTCTTTTAACATGGAAATAATCATAGGTAGGAAACCTGAAACAAACCAACTGAAGATAACAATCGGCAAGCAGGCGAAGGTGTGTGGCACGGAAAACAGCGTGCCCAACTCTGTGAGTCGTACGCATTTCAGTCTGACGGCCATCGAGGGAGGCGGCTTCACACTGAAGAACCTGAATCCGGCGAACGAAACTTTCGTGAACGGCGTGAGTGTGGAGTCGAAGCAGGTGACGCAGCTGGACAAGATAGAGTTAGGTTCTAGTCGCTATGTCTTTGACTGGGGGCTGATAGCCGAGGTATCGCCAGTGCTGATTGATATCCGTCCGCTGCACAAGGTGTGGAGCGACTATCACAAGGAGAAGATGAAGATCCAGGTGCAGCAGGGACGTTTCAATGCCATCAAGAGTCTGTCGGGACTGTTGTCGATGGGTGCGATGGCGGCCATGTTCCTGTCGAAGGAGGAGGACGGTGGCATCAACCTGCGCATGGTGCTCTACGGCTTAGGTGCGCTGTTTACGTTAGTGGTGCTGGTTATCAGCTTCGTCAATGCGTCGAAGATTCCTGAGAAACAGGAGGCCATTGACCGCAAGTTCCGCAAGCGCTACATCTGTCCGAACCCCAAGTGTGGCCATTTCATGGGTAACCAGCCTTACGACATTCTGGCACAGGGTAAGGCTTGTCCCTACTGCCGTGCTCAATTCAAAGCCAAATAACGGTTTAACCCAATTTTTTTTTCATACCAATATTATTAACTAAAAACTTAAGAATTATGATTGACGACGAGAAGACCATCGTATCCTACGAGGCAGAAGATTCCGCAGAGGAGAAAAAGAATGACACCATGCGCAAGGTTGCCATTGGTGGTGGTATCGGTATCCTGTTAGGTGCCAGTGCTGCAGCTGTGGCACAGACCCTCAGTTCATCAGAGACTCCCGACGAGGACGTCGAAGTGGAGCCCGCTCCAGAAACTGTGAGCGTAGCCAGCAATGTCAGCGACGGCATGTCGTTCGGCGATGCCTTTGCTGCTGCCCGCGCTGAGTTAGGCCCTGGTGGCATGTTCACTTGGCATGGCAACTCCTACAGCACCTATACCGCTGAAGAGTGGGACAATATGTCGGCTGGCGAGCGTGCAGACTATGGCCGTCTGGTAGCTCCCCATGTACAGTTTGACAACGGTCACTACGGTGGTCATCACACTGCCCACCAGACTGTTCACCACGTTCATGAGCATGTGGTACACGAGGTAGCCGACGATGTGGCACAGGTAGAGCCTGCTGAGACTGCTGCCGCTGCTACAGCAACAGCTACTGCCGCCGCACAGCCTGCCCAGGAAGAGCCCACGGCAGAAATGACCGGCAAGAGCGACCAGGTAGACATTGACCTGTCGAAGGTTCGTCTGGTAGAAGCTGAGGAGGTAGAGACCTTCGATGACGTAGACACCGTGGTAGGCCGTGGTTTCGTTGATGGCCACGACGCTATGTTCCATGACCTGGACAACAATGGCATTTTCGATGCTGCCACTGTCGATGCCAATGACAACCACACGTTCATCGATGATCAGAAGTATGATATCTCTGATCTCCACCTGAGCACGAACAACGTAGAATTTGAAATCTAAATGCAAGGATGCAAGAAGTAAAAATCAAGTGTCCGAACTGCGGCTCGATGCTGAGCGTGAAGAATCCTGGCAATACGCCTGAGGCCACTGTGACGTGTCCCAACTGTAATGCCGGACTGCGCGTGAAGTTCAAGCAGCAGCCAGAAGAAGAGACTCCCCCTCGTCGTCCTATGGGCGACGGCGGGGAGACTGTTATCGGACAGAGCAATGTCTCCAAGGCCCGTTTCTTCCTGAAGGTAGCGGGACAAACCTATCAGCTGGCCGATGGCGTGAACACCATCGGACGACAAGCCAGTTCGTCGGGTGCCAGCATTCAGATAGCCACCACCGACCACAAGATGAGTCGCCATCATGCCGAGATAGAAGTATTGAGATATCCCGGTGGCATCACACGTGTGAAGGTGAACAACTGGCAGAACAAAAACCGTACGTGGGTGAACGGCGTCGAACTGAAGGACGACGAAACACTCATACTCAAGAATGGCTGTCGCCTGAAGATGGGCGACACCGAAATGTTCTTCGTTGCCGAGAACGACGACTGACATAGAAAATCCAAGTAACCCTGCTTATGAAATACAAACTTTATCAACCGCAAGCAATCAACGAGCTGGGCAACCGGAAGAATCAGGAAGACACCGTGTTTCCTGCTTTTGGAAGTGCCACCCCCGATAGTCGCCTCTTCTTAGTGTGCGACGGTATGGGCGGCTATGCCAGGGGTGAGGTGGCGAGTGCCACCGTCAGCAAGGCTGTGAGTGACTATATCAACGGCCGCCACGACTTTGACACCCCCTTGGACGACCAAGTGTTTGCGGCAGCCCTCGGTTCAGCCTACGACGCTCTCGACCAGGCTGACCATGAGGAAGAGAACAAGATGGGCACCACGCTGACCATGATCTGTCTGCATCAGGGAGGCTGTCTGGCTGCTCATATCGGTGATAGCCGCATCTACCACCTGCGTCCCTCGACAGGTGAGATCCTGTACCGTTCGCGAGACCACTCGTTAGTGCAGCAGCTCTACGAGATGGGCGAGATTGGCTATTGGGAGATGAAAACTTCGCCGAAGAAGAACATCGTGATGCGGGCGATGCAGCCCCATCAGGAAACCCGTGCCAAGGCAGAACTGGTGCATATCACTGACATACGTCCAGGCGACTACTTCTATATGTGTACCGACGGTATGCTGGAGAAGATGGAGGACGACGAGCTGATGAGTATTATCGGTGATAAGGATGTCGACGATGAGCAGAAGTGCAAGCGGCTGAAGGAGGCCACAGCCGGTAATGCTGATAACCACTCCGCGTACCTTATTCATATTGCGCGCGTAGAGAATGAAGAAAGCGATGCCCTGCAGCCTAACGATGAGCCTCAGGCCAGAGCTGCCAACAAGGCACTGAACGACCCTGACAGGTTCAATAAACCTGCTGACAAGGAGCCTGACGTGGAAATGATTAGTCAGGGCCCGACTGCACAGCCTCAGGAGACGGTTCGTCCGGCGGCAGTTAGAAAACAGGCCGTCCCGAAAAAGTCGGGCAGTAAGAAACTGTTAGTGCCGTTTATCATCCTGCTGGTGGCCGTGCTGACAGGATTCACCATCTTCAACCTCTTAGGTTCCAAGAAAGAGGTGCCGGACAAGATGGTGGAGCCTCAGAATACCGAAGAATCAGACCGCATTGAATTCAAGAAGAGCGATACCAAGGAGGAATCGGGTACTACCACTCCCTTTCCCTCCCGTCAGGCAACCCCTAAGAAGTCCGTCACAACCCGTGACGAACAGTCAGAGCGTACCGACCGCGAGTACAACGAGCTCCTCCAGAACGAGAAGCGTCGTCAGCAAAAACGTATCGAGCAAGAAAAAGCGGAAAAGGCCAAGAAGGAAAAAGAGGAGGCTGAGGAGGCCCAGCGCAAAGCAAAGGAAGCTGCAGAGAAAGCAGCTCAGGCAACGCAGCAGGCAGCCGAAAAAGCGAAAGCTGCGGCAGAGAAAGACGCGGCGTCCAAGACAACGCTCCACGTCGGCGACAACGGTAACGTCAAGGTCGACAAGCCAGCCACGCAAGGACAGTCAGAGTCCCCAGCCAAGTCAGCCAAGCCAACCGGCAAACCACTCAAAGGCAGTACAAAAGAATAAAACTGAATAACAATTATGCAAGAACTCAAGGCAGGAAGCACGCTTCGTAATGGCCGGTACCGTATTGACAAGGTACTGGGACGAGGTGGCTTCGGCATTACATATCAAGGAGAGACCGTTACGACCATCTCGGGTGAGTTGGGCAATATGGACGTCAAGGTGAAGATTGCCATCAAGGAATTCTTCATGCGTGACCGCTGTATCAGAGGTGGTGACGGCATGGGTGTGACAGTTCCCGCAGAAGGCAGTCACCAGCAGGTAGACAAGTATAAGAACAAGTTTATCAGTGAGGCCCGTAAGCTGTCGGAAATCCACCATCCCAACATTATCAACGTCAGCGACGTGTTCGAGGAGAACAGTACCGTGTACTACGTCATGCAGTACTTGGGCGGTGGCTCCATGGCCGACATTGTAAAACAGACCGACGTAGGAAGGCTTTCGGAGGAGGAGGCGCTGAAGTATATCCATCAGATTGGCGATGCCCTGTCGTACCTCCACAGCGAGAAGCACATGTGTCATCTTGACGTGAAGCCGGCCAATGTCCTGTTGTCGGAGGACGGTAAGGCGATATTGATTGACTTCGGTATCTCGAAGACCTGGGACGACACTGGAAATGGTGAGAGTAGTACTTCGTCAGTGAGCTACAGTAATAACTATGCACCCTTGGAGCAGTATCAGTCGCTGAAGCAATTCTCACCCGAGACCGACCTCTACAGTCTCGGCGCCACGTTCTTTTATATGCTGACGGGAAATACCCCTCCGGAGGCCAGTGAGCTGTTGGATGGTTTCCCCAAGTGTCCGTACTATATCAACAATGCCCATTTATGGCGGGCCTTAGAGTTGGCTATGCAGCCCAGGAAGAAAGACCGTCCGGAGACTGTGGCGAAGTGGATCAACATCCTTGACGGCAAAGAGCCGTTCCCAGCTCCAGAGGAGGCCGTCAAGCCCGTCGTACAGCCTATGGGCGGCGGTGATGAAACGGTGATTGGTGAGGCAGACGATTTTGATGCCAGTGGTGACGAGACCGTTATCGGCGAAGCCCCTGTACAGGAAGCCGTGAAGCCATCCAGGCCATCACAGCGTCCTGTCAAGGTGAAGAAGAAACCCAATCCATCGTATGCAGCCCCCAGCAATACACCGAAGAAGAAGGGTGGCTCCATGCAATGGATCATCATTGGTGCCGTGATGCTGGCCTGCTGTGGAGCAGGAGCGCTCATCTACAACCTGATTATCGGTAAGACGAAGGAGGTCATAGAAGTGAAGAACCCGCAAACCACTACCGCAGAGGCACTTGAGCTGTTAAGTGCCACCGATCTTACCATGCAGCGCATTCAGGAGATTGAAAAAGATGTCAAGCATAACGGTAGTGATAAGGAAGAGTCAGACCTGAAGAGTCGTATCCTTGCCCTGAAACACATCTATATGGAGGGTCTGCAGAGCAAGCAGCATGCCGTGAAGGGACTCTATAACATCTACGTCATTCATTCTGGTGAGTTCTCTAAGCAGCAGCGTGACCTGATGATCTGGTATTTCGACCAGCCGGAGAATGTCAAGATGCGCTGGGAGAGTACTACAATAACGCCTCAGAGTTTAGACGAATTCAAGCAAATCATTGAACAAGGTAAATAACACAACAGAGATTATGAAAAAACTACTTGTCTTCATGGGTCTCGCCAGTATGGCGGCTTTTATGTCGTGTGGTAACGAGACCGAAAAGTTAAGAAACGCCAAGGACTCCGTTGAAAACGTCAACGCCCAGCAAAAGGACATCCTCTACGACTTGACAGAAACACTCGTAGAGGTGTCGACCAGCCTTGACTCCATTGCTGCCGGTGAGGGACTCCTCAAGCGAACTGACGAGGGAAAGGCCCTGACGCGTCAGCAGGTGATTGAGAACCTGAACTCGTTCAAGCAGATGCTGGCTGAGAACCGCGAGAAACTGAGCAAGATGGAGCAGCAGCTCTCGCAGCGTAACGACCAGATTGGAAAGCTCAGCGCCCTGATCAAGCACCTGAACAACGAGTTGGATGAGCGCGAGGCAACGATTGCTCGATTAGAGGAGGTCATCAAGGACCAAAAGAGCACCATCCGCGACCTGGAGTCGGTGGTTGAGTCGAGCAAGATTGCCATTACTGAGATGGAAGAGGAGAACGTGAGGCAGCGTGAGCAGCTGTCGCAGCAGGACACCGAGATGTATACCGTCTACTTCACGTTTGGTACGAAGCGTGAGCTGAAGGACAGAGGTCTGCTGAGCGGTGGCTTCCTGAAGAAGAAAAAGGCTGACATGGGAAACGTCGACAAGTCGAAGTTTAGCAAGGCTGACCGTCGCCTGATGACGGAAATCCAGTTGCCCAGCGGCGATGCCCAGGTGATGAGCGGACAGCCTGCCGACTCGTACGACTTCTACGAGAAGGAAGGCGACGAGAACTCCTGCATCCTGAAGATCACCAATCCGAAGCGCTTCTGGAATACCAGTGACGTGCTGATTATCATGCTGAAGTAACCCCTATACTTTCCTTTCGTAGTCCACGAAGGCATAGCGGTAGTTATGGCGCTCGTCGGTCTCATGATCCTCGCGCCATACCTCCCGCCAGTCTTCGTAGGACGGAAAGAAGGTGTCGGCCTGGAGGGGTGTGTCATCAACCTCAGTCAGACACAGACGGTCGGCCAAGGGTAATGCCTGTTTGTAGACGCTGGCTCCACCTATTATATATATATCCTCTTCAGGTGAGCAGTGCTTTAGGGCCTCCTTCAGCGAGGCAAACGTCTCGCAACCTGGGAAAGCACTCTGTGTGCGGCTCAGCACGATGTTACGACGATTGGGAAGGGCGCCCTTTGGCAGCGATAGGAATGTGTTACGTCCCATGACGATGGTATGGCCTGTTGTCAGCGCCTTGAAACGCTTCAGGTCGTTGGGCAACCAGTAGATGAGTTTGTTTTCGAAGCCAATGGCGCGATTCTTAGCCACGGCGGCAATAATGCTTATCATAACCTTGCTTTATATATGTTTGATGTGATGCTGCTGCAAAGATACACAAAAAAGCGGAAAGAAATCCAAAAACGCCTGTTTATTTCATCAGAAAGGCTTTTTACGGTCAAGAATGTCCTCCATGTGAGGATGCTTTTGGCCGGGATAGTATCTATCCTGTTGTGCAGCAATGTCATGGCTGAGGATGACGACTTTACTGTGGCAACCCTCAATGTAGACGGGTTGCCGACGAGTATCTGGATTATTCCGAGTAATCCCGATGGGCCGGGTGACGATGGAACGCTGGCTGTGAGCCGCTATCTGCAGCAGAAAGGCTATGACATACTGGGGGTACAAGAGGACTTCAACTACGATGAGCAGCTACGCTCCGCCCTTCAGAATGAGTACGACTACGGGCTCTGGATGGGAGACATCGACCTGGGTGACGTGAACTGGCTGAAGTTCTGGGATACCAAGTTTGAGACCGACGGACTACGAGTGTTCTGGCGCAAGCAGCATCAGATGGAACATGAGGAGGCTATACCTTGGACAGACAGCTATGGGAAGTTTGACCATTGCTGGGATGACATGGTTACCAAAGGTTTCCGGCATTGTGAGATGACGCTGTCGAGTGGCCTGCGCATCGTGGTCTATGACATGCACATGGATGCCAGTGAGGAGAGTGATGAGGAGAATGGCGACGATGGTGGAGACAAGGAGGCGCGTTGCAGCCAATGGCACCAGCTGAAGGACTATGTCATGGCCCGTCTTGACGAGCGGCCTGTCATCCTGATGGGCGACATGAACAGCCTTTATCCTCGCGACAGTATCAAGAGGATGTTCATTGACCCTATCAATGCCACAGGCCATCACTTCGTTTCGGATGCTTGGGTGGAACACGACCTTGGCGGGCAGTATCCTGAGTACAGCGGGAGCAGCCGCAAGGTGGCCAACGAGAATGGTGAGGTGCTCGACAAGATTCTGTATATCAACCCGTTGCAGGGCAAGCGGCTTCAGCTGAAGTCCTATGTCGTAGGGTATGACTATGTGTGGGATGACGGTTCGCCGATGGGAGACCACTTCCCAGTATCAGCCCGCTTTGGGGTTGTCGACGACCAGGAAACAGCCATCAGTCAGCCTCAGGAAGGACAGTCGTCACGTCAAATCTATACTGTTGACGGTCGTCAACAAACGCTATTACAAAAGGGATTTAACATTGTCAGACAGGCTGACGGCACCATCAAGAAGGTGATCCGGAAGTGGATAAGCAGATAATGTTAAACCGAAACATCCGCCTTGATATGTGGCCAGGGGTCATAGCCCTCTAACTCGAAGTCCTCGTACTGGAAGTCGAAGAGCGACTTCACGTCAGGGTTCAGCTTCATCGTCGGCAGCGGCCGCGGCTCTCGCGTCAGTTGCAGTCTGGCCTGTTCCAGATGGTTCAGGTAGAGATGCGTGTCGCCTGTGGTGTGGATGAAGTCACCTGGCTTGAAGCCCGTCACCTGTGCCATCATCTGAAGCAGCAGGGCATACGAGGCGATGTTGAACGGCACGCCGAGGAACGTATCGGCACTACGCTGGTAGAGCTGCAAGCTGAGTCGGCCGTCGGCTACGTAGAACTGGAAGATGGTGTGGCACGGTGGCAGGGCCATCTCGTTGACTTCGGCCACATTCCAAGCAGATACAATCATACGGCGCGAGTTGGGGTTTGTCTTCAGTTGGTCGAGCACGTACTGTATCTGGTCGATGGTACCGCCGTTGTAGTCGGGCCATGAGCGCCATTGGTGTCCATAGACGGGACCCAGCTCGCCGTTCTCGTCGGCCCACTCGTTCCAGATGCGAACGCCGTGTTCCTGCAGGTAACGAACGTTGGTGTCGCCCTTGAGGAACCATAGCAGTTCGTAGATGATGGACTTCAGGTGCAGCTTCTTTGTGGTCAGCAGGGGGAACCCGTCTTCCAGGTTGTAGCGTGACTGCGTGCCGAAGATGCTGATGGTGCCTGTTCCTGTGCGGTCGCCCTTCTGGACGCCTTCTGTCAGGATACGGTTAAGTATGTCTAAGTATTGCTTCATAATCAGTAGGTATGTGGGTTGTTTTGATTCTCCATTCCTTGGGGTAAAGGTTGTTGGCGCGTGTGCCGATGTTTTTCGCCGTTCCTAAGGGATAACATTGGAAACAGACGGCGACAAATCCGCGAGGGGTGTCGGGAGGCAACTGGAGGGCTTCGCCACGCAGGTAGGCAATGGCTTGAGGGTACGTCAGTTCTATGCGAGGAGTGTCTTCGGATGGCGTTTGAGTTTGCCCGGAGTAAACTCGGAGTTTGCCCGGAGTAAACTCGGAGTTTGCCCGGAGTAAACTTTTAGTTTGCTTAGAGGGTAGATTTCGATCCTCTCCTTTCTTACGCAAAACAGCTACGAAAAGCCCCTCGCTACGCGTGATGCCAGGGATGAAACGGTAGACGGGTTCGTTGAAGTCTTTCAGGAGAGACCCCGTGATATGCCATTCAGGTTTCACCTCGACAGGCAGCACTTCTGCCTCGAACTCGTTGAGCATCCAGCTGATGTTCTCTTCATTCTCCTTTATATTAAAGGTACACGTACTATATATAAATAGTCCCCCTTCGTTGAGGCAGGCCCATGCATCGTTCACAATCTCACGTTGCAGTTGCCAGCATTTCTCCACGTTTTGTGGGCTCCATTCATGCATGGTAGCTTCGTCGCGTCGGAACATGCCTTCGCCAGAGCAGGGTACGTCGCAGAGGATGACGTCGAAGCGGAACTTCGACGCACGGTAGTCCTTGGGGTAGTTGTTGGTCACGATATGGTTGGCGTAGCCCCATTTCGTGACGTTCTCTAACAGGATGCTGGCGCGATTGCGGATGGGCTCGTTTGAGTAAAGTACGCAGTCCTCGGGCAGGGCTGAGCGCAGCAATGTCGACTTGCCGCCAGGGGCAGCACACAGGTCGAGGGCGTGGTGAGAGGTAAGAGGTAGGAGGTGTTGCCGCAACACCTCGTCAAGAAACATGGAAGCGGCCTCCTGTACATAGTAGCAGCCCGCATGCAACAGCGGGTCCATGGTGAACTGCGGACGTCGGGGCAGATAGTAGCCATTCTGGCACCAGGGAACGCGCTCGGCACCCTCCATGACAGTCAGCCCTTGTGATTTCAAAGGGTTCAGTCGGATGCTGACGGGCACTTCTTCGTCGAACGATTTCAGGTATTGCTGAAACCGCTCTTCGCCCATCACTTCACGCGTATTCCTTATAAAATCTTGCGGCAGTTGCATCTTTTTTCCAGTAATTGCCTGCAAAATTAAAAAAAAAATTGCATCTTTGCAACAAATTTGGCCTCCAATCCGTCTAACGGACAAAGAAACAACAAAAAAGGAGAGTAAAATATGAAAAAGTATTTAGTTGCAATCACAATGTTGATGACTTTGGCAATGGGTCAGACAGTCGTTGCCCAGAGTCAGCAGAAGAAGGACGCACAGGAGCTGGTGGACTCGACCTCGAAGGATGCACTTGAGGCTTACAGCGACACCACGGTCGACAATACTTACGACTCGACGGTTGTCAGCAGTCAGCACCGCATTGGCGGCAAAAACCATGTCATCCTCGATTCCTTTCCCGACAACTTCCTGAACAATATCGGCATCGAGGGCTTGATGGGCATGGGTTTCGTGCTGATGGTGGTGTTGATAGTCTTTGTCCTGGCGCCGGTGCTCATCCTGGCCGTGCTTCTGTTCTTTGTCTACAAGAACCGGAAGCAGAAGATGAAGCTGGCTGAAATGGCTATGAAGCAGGGACAGCCCATCCCGGACCAGCTGCTCGTAGAAGAGAAAGATAACGAGGGCGACCTGTGGCAGAAGGGCTTGCGCCAGACGTTCCTTGGCGTGGGACTGTTAGCCTTCTTCGGTTATGTGGGCAGCACCCTCGGCATTGGCATCGGCATCCTGGTGACCGTCATCGGCTTGGGCAAGCTGGCCATTGTGAAGACAAGTAAACATTGAAGTATTAATCATTAAAAGACTTAGATATTATGGAAAAGAAATTGATGCGCTCTAATGACAGAGTATTTGCAGGAGTTTGTGGCGGACTGGCCGAGTATTTCGACTTTGATCCCGTATTGGTTCGTGTGGCTTACGCCTTCCTCACCTTCTTCACAGCTTTCAGCGGCCTGCTGCTCTATATCGTGCTGTGGATTGTGATGCCCGAGAAGAGAATCTAAGTGGTAAGAGGATAAGTGGGACGGCTCAACGATATTACGCTCGCTACTCAGGTGGCCATGTTTGGCAACAAGCGTGCTTTCGATCAGATAGTACGTGAGTACCAGTCACCAGTACGCCGGTTCTTCCTGAACCAGACGTTGGGCGACGAGATGTTGAGCGACGACCTTGCACAGGAGACCTTTCTGAAGGCCTACACCCACATCGGACAATATCGTGGAACATCCAGCCTGCTGACGTGGCTCACGCGAATAGCATACAATGTGTTCTACGACTACCGCAGGAGTGAAAAGGTGAAAATGGAGTGTGAAACGCCTCTTGAAAGTTTGGCGTCAGCTAAATCCTCACTTCTCACTCTTCAATCCTCACTCCATCAAGACATCTACCAGGCATTGAGCCTGCTGAAGGAGGATGAACGGACATGTATCACGCTGCAACTCATCGACGGCTATGCCATCGATGAGATTGCTGACATAACAAAGATGCCGACAGGAACGGTGAAGTCACACCTGAAACGCGGCAAGGATAAAATGGCTAACTACTTAAGACAGAACGGGTATGACAGATAACGAATTATTACAGCAGTTTTTCCAGGCGGCACGACAGACGGAGCTGCCTGACAATGGTTTTACCGAACGAGTGATGCAGCAACTGCCCAGTAGTTCCCGCAGTTCGTCGCTGTTGAAGAGTCGTCTATGGACGGTCTTCTGCATCGTAATTGCCGTAACGCTTTTCGTTTTGTTGCGTGGCTGGCAATTGGTAGCCTATGGTTTGGTGATGATGCTCAACACGCCGCCTACCAACCAGCAGCTGCTGACGATGCTCTTTTCGCTGGTTGTGGCAGGTATGCTGATTGTAGGAGAAGTGATGCATTCACGCCGGTTGTTGCAGGTGTAGTCAACGAATTGAAAAAGTAATAGAAAAAAGAGTGCGGATTATTTGGCTATTCGCACTCTTTTTAGTACCTTTGCCACGAGAACCGCAAAACGAAGAAAGAGAGAGAATAATCGGAGAACAAAGTATGGAAGAATACATAGTATCAGCACGAAAGTACCGCCCCATGTCATTCGACACGGTGGTGGGGCAGTCGGCGCTGACCACGACCCTGAAGAATGCCGTGAAATCGGGGAAACTGGCACATGCCTACCTGTTCTGTGGACCGCGTGGCGTGGGGAAAACCACTTGTGCCCGTATCTTTGCCAAAGCCATAAACTGTCAGAACCCGACTGCTGAAGGCGAGGCCTGTAACGAGTGCGAGTCGTGCCAGTCGTTCAACGAGCAGCGTTCGCTGAACATCTTTGAGCTGGATGCCGCCTCGAATAACTCTGTGGAGCACATCAAGACGCTGATGGAGCAGACGAGGATTCCGCCGCAGTTGGGCAAGTATAAGGTCTTTATTATCGACGAGGTCCACATGCTGTCGACGGCAGCCTTCAACGCTTTCCTGAAAACGCTGGAGGAACCACCTGCACATGTGATCTTCATTCTGGCAACAACCGAGAAGCACAAGATTCTGCCTACCATCCTGAGCCGCTGTCAGATTTACGACTTTGAGCGCATGACGGTAGCCAATACCGTAGACCACCTGAAACATGTGGCTGACAAAGAGGGCATCCAGTATGAAGAGGAGGCCCTGGCCGTGATTGCTGAGAAGGCTGACGGCGGTATGCGTGACGCCCTCTCCATCTTCGATCAGGCAGCATCGTTCTGTCAGGGTAACATTACCTATCAGAAGGTGATAGAAGACCTGAACGTGCTCGACTCGGAGTACTACTTCCGGCTGGTGGACTACAGTCTGGCAAATAAGGTGAGCGAGGCTATGGTACTGCTTAACGACATCATTAACAAAGGCTTCGACGGCGGTTTGCTGATACAAGGACTGGCCAAGCATGTGAGGAATGTGCTGATGGCCAAGGACCCACAGACGCTGCCCCTGCTCGAAGTGAGCGACCAGCAGCGCCAGCGCTTCCAGCAGCAGGCGAGCTCGTGTCCTACATCTTTCTTATATAAGGCTCTGCAGTTGATGAACCAATGCGACATCAACTACCGTCAGTCGTCGAACAAGAGACTGTTGGTAGAGCTGACGCTGATAGAGGTGACACAGATAACCCAGCCCGAGGAGGGGCCAGCCAGTGGGCGTCAGCCCAGAAGACTGAAATCCCTGTTTAAGCATCTGATTCAGAAGGCGCAGCCCCAGACAGCGGCCCCGCAGGTAGCCGCAGCTAAGCCTGAGCGTCAGAACCCCATTAAGCCTGAGTCATCAAGGGCTTCTATAGTGAATGAGACGGCGCCCTCAGTAGCCAAGCCAAAGATCAAGGCAAGCACTTTGGGCATGTCGTGGAACAATCTTCGCCAGCAGTCAGCCCAGAAGAAGATGAATATTCTGCCCGGTGTCCCTGGCGTATCGACGAACCAGTCGGAGGAAGATGCGGTCTTCAGTCAGGAGGATCTGGAGCTGCAATGGATGTCGATGTGTAATCGCATGCCCCAGCAGTTGGTGAGTATTGCCATGCGTATGAAGAATATGACGCCCGTCATTACGACGATGCCTAAGGTGGAGGTCGTGGTTGGCAACGAGCTGATTCGTTCGGAGATGGAGAAGATACACGGTAGTATCGTCAGTACGCTGAAGATGTATCTGCACAATAGCAGCATCGAGCTTGACATCCGAGTGGACGAGCATCGTGAGGAGGTGAAAATCCTGACGCGTCGTGAGCAGTTTGAAGAGCTGACAAAGTCGAATTCTGCGGTGGAAAAGCTACGTGAGGTCTTTGATTTGGAACTGGCTTGAGTGAATAGTAAAAACAAGATAATAATACGAATATGAAGATATTGAAGAAGTGTGTATCGGCTGTAGTCCGTATAGGGAACCTGCCGTTTGTCAAGTATGCTATAATCATATCATTAGGTATCGTGCTGGTAGGCTTCGTCGGTGAGAACAGCATGCTGGCCCATCTGCGTAATAAACACTATATCAGTAGCCTGGAAGATGAGATTGAGGTGTATGAAAGCCGCTACCAAAGCGATATGCGGCAGATTTTTGAATTGAACCGCAATCCGAAGGCTATGGAGCGTATTGCCCGTGAACGTTATTTCATGAAGCACGATGATGAGGATATCTTTGTGCTGAGCGACGACGACCGTGATGTTAAAAACCTAATTGAAGAAAATGAACCAGCTGAATAACTGGCAGAACGCTATCTACCTGTTTGGAGCCCTGCTGATGGCAGCTGGTGCAGGTGTCAGCTTGTTGGGGTGGGGTGTTGCTCCCTATCTTTTTGCCGTTGGCACCATCGCCTTTGTGTCGATGCAGTTGTTGCAACGCTATGAAGGAAGTAACTTTATTATCAGGCGGCTGCGTCGTATCATGATTATTAGTGATCTGTTGCTGTTGTTGTCGGCCTTGCTGATGTTTGCCAGTCAGGGAAATGTGTTCCATATTCCGCATATCACTTACCTGCAATATGTCTATAACAAGTGGGTCGTTACGCTACTCATTGCAGCCGTTCTACAGCTCTATACAACCCATCGAATCAGCAATGAACTGGAAAAAGAGGCAAAAAAACCCTAAAAGATTGCGCAATTGTTTTAAATTGCGCAAATTTTTTTTTTTACCTCAATATAAGGTTGTACATTTGCAACGTATTGAAATAACAATCCTATGAATAGAGTATTATACTTGTTGGTCTTTGTGGGTTCTTTGGTGTCATGTGCTGAAAGCTATTCGGTGCACGGTTCGTCATCAGTTTCAGCTCTTGACGGCAGTAAACTCTACTTGAAAGCCATTAAGGACAATGAACTCAAGAAGATTGATTCCTGCGAGGTGGTTCACGGACAGTTCCGCTTTGCCGGACTTCTTGATACGGTGCGCATGGCCAACCTTTTCATGGACGAAGAAAGCATCATGCCTGTCGTTTTAGAGAAAGGTGAGATCAACATTAGGATTGACAACGTGACACAGACCGTGGGGGGGACTCCGCTCAACGAAAAACTGTATAAGTTCATCGACCTCCATAATCTGTTGGGTAATCAAATGGCGGAATTGTCGCACAAGCAGAGTCAGATGCTGCTTGACGGCATTGATGAGAGCATCATCAACCAGCAGTTGAACATCGAGGCTGCTGATATTGCCCGTAGGGAAGACAGTCTGGTGACAAACTTTATTGTTGACAACTTTGATAACGTGCTGGGACCTGGTATCTTTATGATGGTGACCAGCGGCTATCGCTATCCGACGCTGACGCCTCAGATAGAATATATCATGAGCAAGGCTACCGATCATTTCAAGAACGATCCCTATGTGAGGGAGTATTATCAGGTAGCAACAGAAAACCAAGCTCGTCAGAACGGTCTTCACGATGCTGGTGAACAGCCACTGCCAGAGGCAGAACCAGAGCTGCAGTCACAGCCACAGCTCTCCACTCCTTTAACCAACATTCCGACAACTGATGAGACAGCTGATTGAGGGTGGTACCATTGTCAATGAGGGGAGAACGTTCGACGGTTCCATTGTCGTCGACGGTAAGGATATCATAGCAATAACAAAGGGAAGGACGCGTCCCGAGGTGACAATCGATGAAACGATTGATGCCTCGGGATGTTTCGTACTGCCGGGCATTATAGACGATCATGTACACTTTCGTGAGCCTGGACTGACGGCGAAAGCCGATATAGAGAGTGAGTCGCGTGCAGCCGCCGCAGGTGGCGTTACCAGCTATTTTGACATGCCAAACACGGTTCCGCAGACCACGACGCTGGAGGCATTGGAAAAGAAATTCCAGATAGCTGCCAAGAAGAGTCACGTGAACTATAGCTTTTTCTTCGGGGCCACCAACGATAACTATCCGCTTTTTGGTCAGTTGGACAAGACGCGGATTCCCGGTGTGAAGCTGTTTATGGGTTCTTCAACAGGAAACATGCTTGTCGACCGGCGTGAAGCTTTGGATCGGATTTTTGCTGAGGCTGGTATGCCTATCATGGCTCATTGCGAGGATTCTGCCATCATCAACCGTAACATGGCTGAGGCCAAGCGGCTGTATGGTGAAGATCCCGACGTGCGTCACCATCCTGCAATCCGTAGTGAGGAAGCCTGCTATGAAAGTACGCGTCTAGCTGTGGAACTGGCTCAAAAACACGATGCCCGTCTGCATGTGGCCCATCTGACCACAGCTCGTGAACTGGAGCTCTTCCCTTTACCATCCAGCATCCACCATCTACCATCAATCACCGCTGAGGCCACAGTCTCGCATCTCTATTTTTCTGACCGTGACTATGCGTTGCTGGGTACCCGTATCAAGTGTAACCCTGCCGTTAAGGGTGAGCGTGACCGAGAGGCTTTGCAGCAAGCCCTCAGCGATGGACGTATTACAGTAGTGGCTACCGACCATGCTCCCCATCTGCTGGCGCAGAAGAAGGGAGGCTGTGCAAAGGCTGCCAGTGGTATGCCTATGATACAGTTCTCGTTGGTTACCATGCTGGAACTGGTCGATCATGGCGTGCTGACACTTGGGCGCTTGGTAGAGCTGATGTGTCACAATCCGGCAAGGCTGTTCGGCATCGTCAACAGAGGATTCCTACGACCCGGCTATCGGGCAGACATCGTGCTGGTACGTCCGGGTGCTGCCTGGACGGTAACGCCGACAGTTATCCAGAGTAAGTGTGGATGGAGTCCAATGGAAGGACATACCTATCTATGGCAAGTGCAGCGTACCATCTGTAACGGCCATACCGTCTATAACCGTGGGTGGATAGATGACAGCTATATCGGTGAGCCACTCCGCTTTAACCATGCTATATGAAACTGGACTATAGTATTGGCCAGGTGGCACCTTATATCAATTGGATTTATTTCTTCCATGCCTGGGGAACCAACGGTATGACACCTCAGGAGAAGAGTAAGCTGCAGGCTGAGGCAGAGGAACGTCTTCAGCGATATGCTGACCGTTATCAAACCCATGGCCTCTTTCAGCTGTTTGAGGCGTATGCTGAAGAAGACGATATCGTTGTCAGAGGCGAAGAGCAAGAGGTAGGAGGTGAAAGAATACCCTGTCTGCGTCAACAGCAACAGGAATCTGAGTATCTGTGCCTTGCCGACTTCATCTCACCCCAGGTCACACTTTCAGCCTCTCACCAATCATCTCTCACCTCGAAAATCGGTGTCTTTGCCACTACTGTCGATATGGGACTGGAAACCGACTTCAGCGCTGATCCTTACGAGAAGATGATGATGCAGCTGTTGGCCGACAGATTGGCTGAGGCTACAGCGGAGTACATGCATCAGGAAGTGCGCAGACATTATTGGGGCTATGCTCCCGACGAGCAGCTGACCATTCAGGACCTGCTTAACGAGCGGTGGCAGGGTATACGTCCTGCAGTAGGCTATCCTTCGCTCCCTGATGTCAGCCTGAATTTTGTGATTGACCGTCTGATAGGTCTGGGACAGATAGGTATCAGGCTGACCGAGCATGGTGCCATGAAACCTCACGCGAGTGTTAGCGGTCTGATGATGGCTTGTCCCAAGGCCCACTATTTCTCGGTGGGCAGGATTGATGAAGAACAGCTGGTCGACTATGCCCGTCGACGCGGATTACCCATTGAGCTGGCAAGAAGGTTCTTAACAAGTAACTTAGGAGAATGAATATGCTGATGATACTATTAGCCCCTGATACTTACCTGTGGCTCATGGCTGCGTTGCTAGCTGTGGTGACGCTGCTGGCTTGGCTGCTGTTGAGGCGCAAACGTAAACGTTGGTTGCGCTTGCTGGTTTTGGCATTCCTGTTGTCTGCCTGGTACATATTTCTCTATGGCACCTTTGTTGGTGTTGATCAATTGGAGGTACGGCATGAGGAATTCTGTTCGAAGGACCTTCCTGCTAACTTTGATGGCTATCGTATCGTCCATTTCAGCGATGCACATCTCGGTTCTTTTTCGGGTTGGCGTCAGCCGATGCTATCTCGGATCGTTGACAGCATTAATGCGCAGCATGCTGACCTGATAGTCTTTACCGGTGACCTTCAGAATAAGTATCCAGAAGAGGTAGAGGACAACCAAAAGCTGTTGTCGAAGCTCAAGGCTAAGGATGGCATCTGCTCCGTGTTAGGCAATCATGACTATTCGAATTATTCTGACCGTGATGACTTTGATAAGACGCGTGACATTGGTCGTACGATGAGTGCAGAACTCGATATGGGCTGGTATCTGTTGACAAATGGCTATCATCGTATTCGTCGTGACACCACTAACATCATCATTGCAGGCATGGAGAACGATGGAGAAGGGCGTTTCCCGCAACTGGGTAACATCAGTTGGGCGTTGAGGGGACTCAGTCGTCAGTCGTTTGTCATCATGCTGGAACATGATCCCACATCGTGGCATCGTAAAATACTGCCACACTCGCATTGCCAATTGACCTTGAGCGGTCATACGCATGGCGGGCAGTTCTCGTTGTTCGGACTATCAGCCGCCTTGTTCCGCTATCGTGAGTATGGTGGGATGTACTATGCTGGTGAACGTGCTATGAATGTATCAACTGGAGTGGGGGGCGTTGTGCCTTTCCGCTTTGGTGTCTCTCCTGAAATTGTGGTTATAACATTAAAGAAGAAATGAAATATTTATATCGAGTCTATCAGTTGCTGGTCGGTGTGCCAGTTGTTATTATTTTTACTATCATTACGGCTTTGGAGGTGGGCATTGGCTGTGCCATCGGCAATGGCCATTTCTGGGGCTATTACCCAGGCCATTGGTGGGGAAAGGTGATTATCCGTACCCTGTTGCTTCCTGTTACTGTCGAGGGACGTGAGCATTTGGAAAAGAACCAGTCCTACGTCTTCGTTGCCAACCATCAGGGTGCATTCGACATCTTCCTTATCTATGGCTACCTGAATCGCAACTTCAAGTGGATGATGAAGTACCAGATCAATAAGATACCCTTCGTCGGCTTTGCCTGTCGCAAGTCACACCAGATCATGGTCGATAAGCGCGGTGTCAGCAAGATCAAGAAGACGTACGACGATGCCCGCAAGATACTCAACGAGGGCTATTCCGTGACCGTCTTTCCAGAAGGAGCTCGCTCCTTTACTGGGCACATGGGCAACTTCAAGAAAGGTGCCTTCGCTCTGGCTGACGAGTTGCAACTACCCGTTGTCCCGCTGACCATAAATGGTTCGTTCAATGTTCTGCCCCGCATGAAAGACTGGCATTTCATCTCGTGGCATCCCCTCCGCCTAACCATCCATCAGCCCATCTATCCTGTTGGGCAGGGGCCCGAGAACGTCGAAGCCACCCTTCGTCAGGCCTACGATAGCGTCATGTCCGCCCTCGTTCCCGAGTATCAGGGCTATGTCGATAACCCTGACCAGTAGAGAGAAAGGCGTTCTTTGCCAATTCAATTAATTGTTGTACCTTTGCATCTGTGTTTACATTTAGATGAAGAAGAAAGTAATATTTGATTTTGTTCGGTATTGCATTAACGATGACCGTCCACTGCCTGAGAGTGCCCAAACCATCGATTGGACAATAATGATGCTTTGGGCCCAAACACAGGGTATAACAGGGGTGGTATACAGAGGAATTGAGAAATCAGGTAACGCACTTAATATTCCTTTGAAGCTGCTGATGAAGTGGATGGCTTGTGCTCGGACCCTTCAAAAACAAAACATATTACTTGACAAACAGTGTGTAGAGATTGTTTCCAAGTTCCAGAACGACGGCTTTGAAACCTGTATATTGAAAGGGCAAGGTAATGCGGCATTCTTTCCTAATCCTTTACTGCGAACCACAGGCGATATTGACATGTTGGTTACTAACAGGTCTCAGCGAGAGGTTATCAAGTATGTAAAGGCCCATAATCCTGAGGAAGAGGCGGCCTATCATCATATTGACTGGGGAGTTTACAACGGTTTTGATGTTGAAGTTCACTACAGGGCCGCGTTCTTCTTCAATCCTGTCTCCAATCGCCGCTTGCAAAAATGGCTGAAAACGCACCTTGACGTATGTCAGCAAGTGCTTCCAGAAGACATAGGCAGTATACCAGTACCCAATTGGGAATACAACGTCATATTCCAATTGGCTCATATTTATAACCACATCTTGCATCAAGGCATTGGGCTTAAACAAATCATCGACTACTACTACTTGTTGAAGTCCAACGAAAGAGGTCATTCAGAAATTGACCATCAATTGCTCAGGTATTTAGGAATGGAGAAAGTTGCTGAAGCCATGATGTGGGTGATGCATAAGGTACTGGGACTACCAGAGCAATACCTGATTGCGCCATTGGATGAAAAACGTGGCAAAAGAATTATGCGAGATATCATGAAGGGAGGGTGCTTCGGCGTGTCGGACAAGGAAACCCATCATGCCGACAATCAATTCAAACAGAATGTTTTGCGATTCAAGCGTGACTGGCGTATGCTGCGCTATTTTCCTTCAGAATGTCTGTGGGAACCTGTATTCAGGGGCTCCCACTTTCTCTGGCGGCTTGCTAACAACCACTGACATCTCACTAACATCTCCAACTTTTTTGAAGCCGCCAGGAAAGACGAAGGGAATTTCTATAACACGATTCTACTCAACGATTTTCGGATACTTCCGCGTCCAGCCGTCCAGACGGAGGCGCATGACGCCGAAGAAAGCCTCACCGAAAATGCCGCCAGACATCTTTGAGGTGCCCTCGCGGCGGTTGACGAAAATGACAGACACTTCCTTAATGCGGAAACCGATTTTGTAGGCTGTGTACTTCATCTCAATTTGGAAGGCATAGCCCTTGAAGCGTATCTTGTCCAGTTCGATGGTCTTCAGCACACGACGTTTGTAGCACTTGAAACCGGCGGTGGTGTCGTGTACTTTGAAGCCCGTAACGATGCGTACATATTTCGATGCGAAGTAGCTCATCAGTACACGACCGATGGGCCAGTTCACCACATTGACACCTGACACATAGCGGCTGCCAATGGCTACATCGTAGCCTTCGTCATGGCAAGCCGCATAGAGTCGTGGCAGGTCGTTCGGGTCATGGCTGAAGTCGGCATCCATCTCAAATATATACTGGTAGTCACGTTCCAGTGCCCACTTGAAGCCAGTGATGTAGGCCGTCCCTAATCCTAACTTTCCGCTGCGCTCAATTAGGAACAGCCGGTCGCCGAACTCGTCGGCCATCAGCCGTTTTACAATCTGTGCTGTACCGTCAGGCGACCCATCATCGATGACTAAGATGTGGAAACACTTCTCCAGACCAAACACGGCCCGGATAATCTTCTCCATGTTTTCCTTCTCGTTGTAAGTCGGAATGATAACCATACTGTCGCTTTTGTGCATCATGCAATATTGTTTTCCTGTGCCTCGCCAATTTGCGTGCAAAATTACTAAAAATATTGCACTTACGATAGCTAAAGCGGGAAAAAGGAGCGTTTTCCCTTTGCTTTAACAATAATTATCACTGTGGCTCAGTCGTATCCTCCCATTTCCGGGCATTCGCGTTGCTGTTGTGCCCTAAGATGATGTCGACGATGACGCCGATGTCGGTTACCGTGACCGAACCGTCGCTGTTGGCGTCGGCACCGTAAAAGGAGAATACGGGGTTGGGCAGCTGCAGGATGCTGTTCACCACCACTGCGATGTCCGTCACCGAGACGCTTCCGTCGCCGTTGGCGTCGCCCCTCATCAGGGCCGAGGCGTAGCGCACCTCCATGCCGTAGAGGTTGTTCGTGCTCGTGCCCTGGTTGGTCAGCGTGATGCTCTCAGCCTGTCCCGTCCAGCCGTCGTAGCCTAAGGCGGCACCAGTCTTGTCGAGCACAAGGCGCTGTGAGTTGTTCAGCGGCCAGATGCCGGTGATGACACTGCCCTCTGGAGCCGTCAGGGTGACGGTGGCACCCGGTGCGACGCGCAGTCCTTGCTCACTGTTGACATAGTTCACCTGTCCGTCGGTGGTCTTCTTGTCCGTGACCTTCACCGTCAGTCCGTCGTACTCAAAGGTCTTTACCGTGCTGAACTGGTTGCCGTCGCTTCCCGTCGACCATGTCCAGGGAGTAGCACCAGCCTGGCGGAAGTTGAAGACGGCAGTGTGGGCCGTCTTCCCGATGTCGAGTGTAAACGGTGCGCTGGGCATGCCAGTCTGCGAGTCTACTACCAGCGGACACACGGCGGCCAGCTCCCGTTCCTCGCCATTGGGCAGCCACACCTTGAAGGTGATGTTCTCCTTGTGGCTCTGGCCCCAGGCTAAGTACGAGGTCACCAGTCCGTCGATGCTGTAGTGCTGTCCGTGCAGGTCGGTGCCTGAGAGGTTGTGCGAGGCCTGCGTCTGCCGGCACTCTCCGGCCACGAACACTGCCACCTCGGCACCGTTCACCGGAACGCCGTTCTCCACCACCTGTCCCGTGAAGTTCATGTACGAGTCGTACTTCCCTTCGGCTACCGGCTTGTAGTGAGAGGTCTGGGCAAGGCAGGCCGTGGCCGGCACCATGAGTGCCGCCACGACTGCCATGTTGATCAATAGTCTGTTCATACCCAAGCTGCTATTTCTTGTTCCTGATGACCACCTTCTCGCCGTTGCGGACGTAGACGCCCGTCCTGACGGGAACACGCTCTTTCACGCTGACCTTCCGGCCCTGCAGGTCGTACAGCTGTCCTGTGTGTTGCGACTCGGTCGCAACAGACTTGACACCCGTAACAGCCGCCGTGATGTCGAGGGTGACCGGCTTGGAGAGCGATCCCAGCTTACGGTCCGTCTGGTAGCCCAGCTGCTCGCCAAGGAGCACCTCCTCGCCGTTGATCCATGCGCGGAGTTCCATGGACATGCTCTTGTCACCAGGTACGAGCAGGAAGAGGTATCCGTCTGCATCAGAGCTGATGGCGGCGCGGCACTCATTGTCTGCGAAGGCAGCCACCTCGACGCCGGCCATCGGCAGTCCACTCTTCATGACCTTTGCCATCACGACCATGTTGCCGGGATAACTCTCTGCGGCTACTGGGGTGAAGTGGAGGCTCTGCGGCTCAGCATACGTTCTCGACAGGGCGGCCGAGCTGGCGGGAG
The DNA here is from genome assembly GCA_902794405.1 of uncultured Prevotellaceae bacterium. GTDB lineage: Bacteria > Bacteroidota > Bacteroidia > Bacteroidales > Bacteroidaceae > Prevotella. The sequence goes on along the minus strand of CADBHI010000007.1, from coordinate 44,182 downwards.
CCGTCGTCGGATAGGTGAACGTCTTGTCGACAGTAGCGTTGGAGCTGTACATATAGCCCTTGCCGGGTTCCATGGCCTTGAGGGTACCCACCCACATGTGGTTGGCCTCGCTATAGACGGCGAAGGCACTCTGGCTCTTCACCATGTCGTCGTCCTCGGGGCTGAGGGCTGCGAACGCGTCGGCAGGCGAGAGAGTGAACGACACGGGATAGCCTATCCACGTCAGTCCGCCCTTCTTCACGCTGACGGGCGTGTTGGCCACGTCGGCCGGCGAGCCGATGAGGGTCGTCTGTCCGGCAGCAGTGGCCCTGAGCTTATAGGTCGAAGCGTTGCTCAGCGTCTCGAGCGTACCGTTCCAGCCGAGCGTCGTGTCGTACTCGTAGGTGCCGCCCTGGCCGTTGACAATGTTCAGGAAGCCAAGGGCGCCCGACAGTACGCTGGCAGTGCTCATGTCGTCAGGTGTCACGTAGAGCGACATCCAGTTCCATCCCTCCTTCAGGGCGAGCTCCTGCTCAATCTTGTCCGAAGCGTTCCAGACGAACGGAGCGGAAAGCTTGCCCAACTTGGCATCATTCTCGAAGAAGACGTCATCGTTCTCCACCACGGGATAGACCTTGCCTGTCGATGCGTCGAAGGCCTTGAAGGTCAGCAGCTCACCGTCGGCGTTGCCGTAGGCGGTCATCATGGTGAAGTATCCGTCGAAAGCCGGCTCATACTGCGGACGGGCCACGCCCACGCATTCGCCACTTTCGTTGAAGGCAGCCACCATGTCGTCCTCGTCGGTCGACAGCTGTCCCTGGAACTGCAGGCGTCCCACGATGCTCATGTTGTAGCTGTAGTCGCTGGTGTTCACGGCCCACAGCGGCTCCTCGCCCTTCGACTTCACGTTGATGGTCAGCGGGGCGGCAATGTTCTTGTTGCCCGTCAGGTAGATGATCTGCTCATACTTGCCGATAGGCAGGCTCTCCGATACGGTGAAGGTGATGGTCTTCGACTGCTGGGCCTTCAGCGTACCACTCTCGGTGCCGGTGCTCAGCCATGAGGGCAGGCCAGAGAGCATCCAGTACTCGCTGTTGCCGCTGTCGTTGGTGATGGTAGCCTCGAAGGTGGCACTCTTGGTACCCTTCTTCACGACACTCACCTCTGTCTCATCCTTCCATACCAGCTGGTTCTGCTTGATATAGGCCGTCCAGTTGATATCGCTCTGCCTGTTGTAGTTCTTGTCGGTAGCATAGCGAACGGTAATGTCCACCGTCGTACCTTCCAGCACCTCTGGATGTTCAGTCAGGTCAGTCAGGTTAATGATGACTGAACGCTCATTGGCTACAAACGTGTAGTTCAGGTTCGTCAGCTGCAGGGCAGGCTTCAGGCCGGGCACGTCGGTGTCGCTGAGCGCTACCGAACCCGTTGTCATCGTTGCAGACTTTCCTGTCTTCTCATACTCCTTGCTCGTTGCATTGTAAACCAGGCTTTGGTCGGCAGCCGTCTGCTCCACCACGCTCTGCTGGTTCCCATTGAAGCTCTGGGCCTCGAACGGATAGTAGGCAACCAGACCGGCCTCGTCGCCCTTCAGGCGAACGTTTTTGTGGCGGTTGATGTAGTCGCCCGAAAGCGTTGCCCTCCAGAAGCGCAGCTCGTCGACCTTACCATTGAAGTAGTTGGCGTAGCTGCTGCCGCCCTGATACGTTGCACCCACCACAAGCTGGGCACCAGCCAAAGCGCTGACGGCAGATGCCGACAGGCTCTTCACGGCAGTACCGTCGACATAGACGGTGGCATTGCCGTTGCGCAGCACGTTCAGTGCCAGATGGTGCCAGGCATTGTCGCGCAGGTTCGTCGTGGTAATCTCGTTCTCAGTGTCCTTCGATGTCAGCGTCAGCGCACCAGCGGCATTGAAGCCCATCTCCACACGGTCGCCCTGGCCCTGGATGGCCGAGAACAGGGCAGCCTTGCCCGTCTGCTGGCTCTTGAACCACATCTCCACGGCATAGTCGTCGGTGTCGAGGGCGCTGCAGGCGCTGATGTCCACCTTCATAGCCTTGGAGCCGCTGATAGTAGCGGCATAGTTCACGTTGTTCAGATACCACGTGCTCTCAGGCAGCGTCATGTGTCGGTTGCGGGCATAGTCGCGGATCTGCTTGCCTTCACCCTCGTCCATCTTCCAGTAGCCGATGAGGTTGGGCGTAGAAGGCTTCTTCGTCAGGTCCTTCTCTGCCTTGGCCTCGCTGCATGTACGGGCCTTGTCCCAGAGCGTCAGCTCCTGGATGGCACCCATCAGGTTCTTACCGACGGTCAGCGAACCGATGCCTTCGTAGCCGGCCACGGTAGCATCATCGAAGAGCTGCGTGTTGGTGGCATCCTCGGCAAAGAGTGCGCTGAACTTGCTGGTGTCACCATTATACTTATAGTTAAAGGTCAGGAACACCCACTTGTTCTTCGTCAGCACATCCGTTGAGGTATAGGTGTTCTCACCAATCTTCAGCGTCAGGTGTCCGTCAGCGTCGGTGCCCACCTCAAACTTCTCGCTGCCGTTGCCGTGACTCAGCAGCGTTCCTGCGGTAGAGTAGTTCACCCACATGTCGGCTGAGAAGTCCTTCTTCGCCAGATTATAGCTGGCTTCTGTATAGGCGGCACGCTCGGTGTTCTGTGCCTTCAGGGCCACGGCGTGGTCAACCGTCTGGCCGTTGACGGCAGCCTGGATGACGAAGTTCGACTGGCTCAAATCAGCGGTGACGATGTCTTCATTGAAGGTCACGCTGATATCGTCGTCGGCATTCAGCACGCCGTCGCTGGGGTTGGCCTTGCCAAAGAGTTTCGGAGCGCTCTGATCCTTCACGAGCTTGACTTCCTCGCTGGTGCCATAGACGGTCTCGCCAGAGAAGTCGCAGACGGTGCGAGCTCGGAAGAAGTAGACGCCGTCGGGCATCGCCTTCATGTTGAGCTTGTAGCTCTCCGAGGCAGCGTCGAGCAGGTCGAGGTTGGTCGGGTCGGCGTTGTACTCGGCCTTACTCTTCACGAACTTGCGCACCAGGTTCCAGGTGTTATCACCGTCCTTGCGGTACTCCATCTGCAGGCCGGTCAGCTTCGTGTAGTTCACGTCGTAGCCCGATGCCGAGAGTGTCAGTTCAGTACCGGCATTGATGTTCAGCACGTTGTGCGACAGGGCCAGATCCACATCGGGACCAGCGGGTACGAATGTAGCGCTGATGTAGCAGGTATCGGCAATCTCGTGGTGGATGCCAGTGTTGTCCTTCTGAGTGGGCGAGAAGAGGCGGATACCGATGTTACGGTAGTCGAGCACACTCTCGTTGGCCTGCGACATCTCTAATGTCATGGTCATCGTCTGATTGGCAGGCACCAGCACACGGCGGTCGTTGCCGAGGGGCGTGCCGCTGATCCAGAACGAAGCGCCATTAGGATTCGTGGTGTCGCAGACACCCAGGTTGAACCAGCAGTCCTCGCCAGTCTCTGTATCGTTGGTCAGCTCCAGTGTGAACACTGCCTTGCGACCAGAGGGCACGTTTTGCAGAATGGAGGGGTTCTTCACGCTGATCTTCGGTACCTCAATCTGCTTGGTGGCTGCCGAGATCTCGGTGCCCGGCTGGTAGTACTTCGTCACCTCCTGTCCTTCGTATGGCGCACTAGTACGGCCGCCCTTTGTCACGAAGATGGGTCCCATGTTGTCAGGAGCCTTGAAGATGTCGATGGTCAGGACGTCGTCGTCACCGTCCTCAGCCAGCGTATAGCCGACAGTCTGGCTCGTGGTCTCCGAACTGCCGGTGGTGTACTGGTAGCTGGAGGTGCTGGTGGTCGTCGACGTGACCTTGTAGCCAATGCCGTTGAGCTTTGTACCGGCCGATACCTTCAGGTCCATCTTCGCTTCGGTGGTAGTGCCGTAGGTGTTGGTGGTCTCGGTGTCGTTGGTCACGCTCGATGTGTAGCTCGAGCCGCCGTCAATCGATTTGTTCTGCACCAGCCACTTGCTGCGGTTGTTGATGGCCTGCACCTTGGCCTTCTCGTTGTTGGCCAGATGCTGCAACCAGGTGTCTATCTGCATGTTGTAGTACGAAACCGAGTCGCGGACGTACTTCACCCCTGAAATATCTGTGGGGTCAATCATCTTGTAGTAGTCCTTCTTACCGAAGTTCGGGTCGCCGTCAGGTACTAAAGATTCGTACTTGGCCACCTTTGTATCGGGTGTCAGGTTCGAACCCATAGGCTCGATCAGCTGGTTGCGCAGATTCACTAAGTTGGGAATCATGACGTTCTCGATAGTGTTCTGCGTGTAGTTGAAGGCCGTGGTGAAGCCCGTGCCCTGTGTCAGGATGTCCTTTGCTTCGAGTGTGGCTGTGCCGTCGGTAGCGAAGGTGTAGCCCAACTTGGTGGCCTCGCCGATGATATAGTTGGTACCGGTACCGATAAACACGTCGGCTTGTGCACCGGTCCAGTCCCAGTCGCTGCTCGTAGAGAATTCCTCTGTCATCGTGGTCGTTGTGGTCGATGAGCCGTCGTAGTTGAACTTCTCTGAAATCTCTATGCCCTTGCTTACCGTGGCATCGATATCAAACTTGGTCTCCGTGGCGAAAAACATCGAACCGGCAAAGAAGGTCAGCTCGATACCCGCCGAGAGCTCCATCTCCATATTCTCGCCCAGCATGTGGTCGAACTGGTGTGTCTTGGTGTGGCTGGTGGTAGTTCCAGTGCTGTAGGTGGCAAAAGAGTTGGAGCCGCCCGGGTCGCGCAGTATCATTGTCACCTCGTCGGGACCGCCCGTTACGAAGTCATTGCCCTTTGACCGGTTACCCAGGATGATGACGTTGTTAGTCCACTGAGCCGAGGCATCGTCGTTCATGACGATGGTACAGCCACGGGTGTAGGGGCGCACCGTCTTAGGCAGGCCGGCAGTGAACTGGTAGATCACCTCACCCTTGTCGTCGAGCTCCAGTTCGTCGTCCTCAAGCTCTACGCCAGCAGGCAGGTTGCCCTCAGCCTCCAGCTCGCGTGCACTCTTTCCTATATTATCGGGATTATTGTCGTTGATACAGATGGGAGCACCGTTGGCATAGTCGTTGGCAATGCGGATGACGCTGCCCGACATCGGCATTTCGTCGACAACCAGGTTGTTGTTACCGCCGTCGTAGTTCACATACTCCTGGAAGGCACGGATCTTATACTGGTAGTCCTTGCCCTTCAGCAGTATTGGTGCGCCCTCTCTATAGGTCACGGCTTTTGTCGTTGCATCCACCGTGTAGGCCTCGATGCTGTGCTCAACGTCGTTGGCATCCTTGCCCTTGATGACGGTTTCGCCGATGGCACCGTCCTGATGAGCCATATCTGTGATGGTCATCGTGGCGTTGTTCGTGTAGGCCATCTTCATTGAGGCGATATACTCAAACTTCTGCATATTGCCATTCTCATCCTCCAGGGAGTCGGTCTTCACGTTCAGCACGTCGGTGGCATTGATGCTCGGCAGCGACGAGAAGGTGTAGCCGCTGTGGCTTGGAATGCTGATGCTCTCAACGGCATAGTCCAGTGGCGGCACCTCGACAGCAAACTCACCCGTCGTGGCATCGGTCATGATGGTCATCTGGTGCGGGGCACTGTTCTGTTTATTAGTACCGTCGACAATGGCTGAACCGTACTTGGCCTTGAAGGTCATGTCATCAGTTCCCAAGCTCGGCGTACCCGTTGCCTCATTATATATATAATTAAGGTAGCGGCCGTTCGAACGGGTAGAGAGCACAATCTTGGCCTTGCCGATGTTGGCCTTGCTCTGGCCGAAGCCCAACGGCTTCTCGTTCTCGTTCTTACCACCCACCACGCGGCCGGCAATCATCACCTTTGTAGCGTCGTAGAAGGTCACCGTCTCATCCTTGATAAAGGTATAGACTGTACCCGTCTCGTTCGGGTCGGCGGGGAAGCGGCCCTTGTTCACAAACGTGTGGCCGTCCTTCTTCACCTGGACGTAGTGGTCGCCGATGGGCACGCTGATTTCAAACGCACCCGTCTCGTCGGTCATGATGGGCTCACCGTCCTTGGAGCAGATGGTGCCGTCGACATAGAGGTAGGCACCCTCCACGGGGATGTTGGTGTTCTCGTAGTACACATAGCCGTTCATCTTGAACGAGCTGACATCCTCGAAGTCCACACCCGAGTGGGTCAGGGCGTCGCTGCTGATGAAGCGCGTCTGGTACTGTGGCGAGAACTTATGTACACCTAAGTCGGGCGATACCGTGTAGTTGGTTCCTTCACCCGTGAACGGAATGCCACGGATCACGTAGTTACCCTCGGTGTCGGTCTTGCCGTAGAGGCGCAGCTGCGTGTCGCTCGGGATGTTTTTCGGTTCGAAATAGGTGTTCGACATCTTCACGCCGTGGTTCTCGTTGGCCACCCCCGATGTCTTAGAGTAGTCGTAGGCGAAAGGTAGGGAACTCACGCCCTCGTCCATCGGCCAGTAGAGCTTCAGGCCTTGCTCAGAACCGATGAGCAGGCGGTCGTAGTTGTCCAACAGCTCGTCGTCGGTCAGCACCTTCGACCACAGACGGATGTCGTCCAAGTAACCTGTGAAGCTGTGTTCAGACGTGAAGCCGCGATCGCAGCCGAAAGCCACGCCCTCGCTGCCCGTCCACGTCACGGCAGTGGCGGTCACCGTCTGGCTCGTCAGCGTGCCGCTCTTGTCGATGGCGCGCACGGTCCAGTCCGTCGTGCCGTTGCAGGTCACGCTGACGTTGGTGAATTCCTCGTTGGTCAGCGTCACACCTGTAGCTGTCGGCTCGCCGCTGCCCACTTGCACATACACCTCGCTCTTGCCAGTTTCTCCGGCAGGCTTCAGCAGCACGGCGAAGTTGCCGCCGCCGTCGATAATCGTCGAGCCGTCGGCCAAGACAGCATCGGGACGCACATAGAGCTGCAGCGTGAATGCCATACCCTCAAACAGACCTTTGGCGGCGGTTGCTGTCGGTGTCCACAGGATACCGCCCTGCGGGTTCACCTTCATCGAGTAGAACTGCTTGGCGTCGTCATCGTCTTCACTGTTCTTCTTCAACAACACGTAGGCATTAGGCACAGCCGTACCGGTACCGTAGGTGATACGGCCGCTGATGATACCACGGCTCTGGCAGAAGCCGTCGGCTTCGCCTTTACTGGTAACATTATAAGTGGTCTGGCCAGTCTCATTGTCTACGCAGTTACTCTGCGAAACCACACGATACTGGTAGAACTGTCCGGGTTGCACCGTTTTGTCCTCGAAGAAATAGCTCGACTCAGTGCCCGACACAACGTACACCTGCTGGTAGTCCGCATCTTTAGTGGAACCTAACAAGCGGCGCGACACCACAAAACGTGACGGGGAAGTACCCATCTGTTTCACATCCCACTGCACCTTCACCACGTTGGAATAGGTGCCGCGGTTGGCCGTCATGCTCTTGATAACGGTGCTGCCATTCATGCTGGTGGGTCCTAACAGTTTCGAATAGAATGTCCTGTTGAATAAGTCTGTACCAATGCGGTACCAGTAGAACGAACAACTACTTGATATGTTAGTATCCTCGAATGACGTTTCTCCCGCTGTGCTTGCCGATATGTCAGTGACGTAGGGATCACCCATGGCGGCTATAATGTTGTCCTCTATAAGTTGCCCGCTCTCGTCGTAAAAACTGGGTGAATCCAGACAGCGCCACACCTTAAACTTAATGGCAGTGTTGTTGCTTGGCTTGTCGTGCATCCAACTCAGACGAACGCTCGATTCTTTACGCTCATCAGTAAACGTAGGATAATTATATATGGGCGTTGTAGAGATTTCCTGAGAGGTAGCTGTCAGGTCAGCAACCGGCGCATTGTTGTTCCATGTGTCAAGTATAGACGACACCTCGTAGATATAAGTGTTGTCATAGTCGAAATTGTCATCAACAAACTGTAGGCTGCTGCTGTAGTCAACGACACCCAACTTCTCTCTGGTCGAGGTGTCGCCATTCTTATACCTGAAGACATAGAACTTACCATTCGTCAAACGGTTGGAGTCTTCCTTTTTCCACGTCAAGGAGGTAGTCTTCTTCCATTGGTCGAAGCTTGTCTTAAATTCTTTCGGCGACACACAGGCCTTTACGATGTTGCCAGACACATTTTTTTGCCAGTCGCGGGTGAAAGTAACATTAATAGTACGATTATTATAAGTTAAAGAACGGTACAGAATATAGCGAGTATGATAGGCTTGCTCCTCTGAATCATTGACCCCCGAAAGGACATAGTTGGCATTTGGATTGCTGTTCGTCATCCAGTTGCCAACATCCTCCAGCCTAAACTCATATTTGTGGTTATAGTTCGTAGGTGCAGTAACAGAGTTGCTCGGCTTCCACGTTATCTTCCCTGGAGCTGTACGCTCATAGGAGCCACAACCGTTAGGTGTGGTGAAGTTGACGGCGTTTGAAGTTATCTTCAGATTATCAGGTGTGATATGCCTTACGTTTCGGTTCTTGTCAACCCAATCTCCTTCAATACCAACAGTATGCACCTGTCCGTATGTGCTATTGGGTATATAGACATGGCATGTTACATATTTCCATTTGCCATCTCCTTGCCAGGCACTACGAAATTCCACCCAGTAGTTGCCAACCCATCCCGTCTTATTATTCCATACAGCATCATCATTGGTTCCACTATTTAATGGAACAATACTACCGATGGAGCCAATATTAACACCATCGACGACAAGATTGAAAGATTTCCAATAGAAGTTGTTTCCATCATAATTCAGGTACGACACTTGGAATGCCATAAAAGGATTATCCGGTGTTACATCTAAATCTTTGGATGAGAACTTTGGCCATTCCCAAGCATTGGCCGCCTTCGCTGTCTGGCCAAAGCCTAATAGCATCATCGCAACGAGCAGCCCTAACCAACGGCAGCGCTGCCATCTTTCCTTTCGCCCTTGCCTGGCTTCACCCGGCGGCGAATAACTTCTGATTTTTGTTTTCATAATTTAATGGTTTAAAATGTTTATTATTTAGTGGTTTATATGTTTTGTCGTTTCTGTTCACAAACGGATAAAAGCGCCTGTTGTCCATGTTCTTGCCATGCAAGCGACCTCTGGTCGAGCGGTCTGTGTTGTCGTTAACACAAAAACACACCGCCGAAACATCGGCATGACGTCTCGGCGGATATATGGGCTCGGAGGGAATGGGAAACTTACTTCACTTGGTCTGCTAAGGTACTGGGGGCGCGTCTGACGTCCCAAAAGTCGGCAATCTCAATATGATCGTCCACTATTCTGTACACAATCTTATTGAGGCGGTTCACTATGTAGCTTCGGTACATGTCGGCGCGATCAGCCAACAGCGATTCCGCCTGTCCAACATTAGGAGTGGCACCTATCAGTCGGCTCGCATCGCGAACATCCTGTATGAAGTCATCCTTGGCCTTCTTGCCAAATTCTTTGTTGATGTATTTGGCCACTAATCGCATTTCCTTTTTTGCCTGTGGCACCCACTTTACCTTCATACTGCTTCGGCCAATTCTAATTCCTGCTCTTCGCGTGCGAACTCTTCTTCCAGTTCGCGGAACATCTCCTCACTGTCCTGGCCAAGGCCTGCAGCGGATTCGCGCTCTGCCTGGTCAATCCGAGCGTTGATTTCCTCCATGGTGTAGGGTTTCAACGACGGTTCTTTCTGCTTGTATCCATACTCTGCAAGCTGCGTTCCCAGCCAAATCAGGTTTGCGGGTGAAAGCGTGTCGTAGAGGTAGTCACGCAGTCCTGTCAATGTAGCCGTACTCATATTGTATCCTTTCTTTTACTGTTCGGCTGCAAAGATACAACTTTTCCCTGAAAGTTCCAAGAACTTCCGAGTTTTTTTCCGTCTGTGTCAGTAAGTCAAAGATCGCGTGAAGCCTCAAAGAACATGTTGAACGAGTATAGAGTATAAACTCGCTTACTAGCTCTTTCGAGCGATAATTTTAGTCAGTCTGTCAAAAGTAGTAGTCATGTATAGGTTGGTGGTAAGTGATTAATTCTGTGGCAAAGATAGTAAATTTTTTGAATGTAAACGTAGTTTGGGGTGTAGAGTTTTGGCTTTTCTACAAAAAACTACACCTCTACAGCCAAAAACCCACAAAAAGTTTGGCATTGTGAGACAAATATGATAACTTTGTAGCCAAATTGAAAACCATCATGTCTGACGAATTGTATTTCACTGTGATGCTGGCGGCATCAAGTTGCATGGTAGCGACGGGATTTATCCTCGCTGCCGTGAAAACTCGATACGACGAAGCGAGGGCGAAATACCGAATGGCAAAGACTTGGATGACCACCGCCGTGCTGGTCTTAGGCACGCTGAACATCATGCAGATCAGCATTGACCCTGATGGCGACTGGGACTATCTGGCCGGATGCATTACCTTGGCCATCAGTTATCTGCAGGCCATGCTCCTCACAATGGTGGTACTGGTATTTATCAGCCCGAAGGTGGTGACCCTGCGTCTTGTACTGTCGCAGTTAGCGGTTATCACCGGCATGGACGTGGTGCTGATTGGCTCGCTCTTCCTTCTTCCCTCGCGCGCGTTCCTTTATATATATGGTCTCGGTATTGCGGTCTACATCGTCATGCTTGTGGTCTATACCCACTGGTATCTGCGCAGCTACCGACAGTTCCGGCAGTTGATAGCCGACTATTACGAGGACGAGGAGATAGAGCACGGGTTGCGCTGGCTGAGCACCATCTTCTGGGTAGGATTAGCTGTCGGTGTGCTGGCTATGCTGATGCTCTACGGCAGGCGCGACATCGACATGTGTCTCACAGTGGTCTTTGCGGTGTTCTATGCCTTCCTGACGGCCTGCTTCATCAACTACGAGCTGAGTACGCCAATCATCCTGCCAGCACTTGAAAAACGAGACCTCCCTCAATCCGAGTCTGACGGTCATCAGTTGACGACCGAGCCTGCATCGATATCGCTGGCCACATGGATTCAGCAGCGCGGATATCTCGACACTCAGAAGCCGGTGGGGGCGATTGTCAAGGAGTTAGGGATTACCACCGACCAGTTCCACCAGTATTTCCAGAAGACAGAGGGTGAGGACTTCCGCACCTGGCGCGTCAGAAAGCGTGTGGAGTATGCCCAAGAGCTGATGCAGGAGCATCCCAACTGGCCCGTTACCCGAGTCGCCCAGGACTCTGGCTTCAACGATCGCAGCTGGTTCTACCAGCAGTTCCTCCGCTTCGCCCACACCTCCGTCTCCAGTTACCGTAGTTCATTATCCAAATGATTCTCCGCATGCTGCGACGATCTATACTCCAAAAGCAAATGAAGCAATGAACATACAGGAATTAAGTAAGCAGTATGCCAAGACACCGCAGGTGGCAGCCTTGGCCAAGGTCGTGGGAAATGTTCGGGAGAAACAGATTTTCCTCGGAGGATTATTGGGCTCTGCCGCCCCGATGGTGTTTGGTGCGCTGGCTCATAAATGTAAGGCAACGATACTTTTTGTGCTTCAGGATGCTGAGGAGGCGGGCTACTTCTATCACGACCTGACACAGCTGATGGGGACTAAGCAGGTGCTGTTCTTCCCATCAAGCTATCGAAGGGCGGTGAAGTATGCGCAGCGTGATCCAGCCAACGAGATTCTCAGAACCGAGGTGCTGAGCGTGATGTCCTCTATGTTCTTGGACGAGTCAGGCTTATACATTGTCTCCTACCCCGAGGCGGTGGCAGAGATGGTGGTGACGAAGAAGCAGTTAGATAGTCGGACACTGACGTTGACGACGGGACAGTCCATCAACACGGCCAGTATCGAGCAGACGCTGCAGGAATTTGGGTTCCGCGAGGTGGACTATGTCTATGAGCCAGGCCAGTATGCCCTGCGCGGCTCTATCCTCGATGTATACAGCTTCAGCAGCGAGTTCCCCTTCCGTATCGACTTTTTTGGCGACGAGATTGACAGCATCCGCACGTTTGAGGTGGAAGACCAGCTGTCGAAAGAGCGGCGTGAACGGGTGGACATCGTGCCTGAGTTAGCGAGTGCGGTGGAGGATAAGGAGTCGTTCTTCAATTTCCTGCCCAAAGAGACCCTGCTTTGCGTGAAGGACTTTGACTTCGTGGCCGATGCCATCGACCGTATCTATCAGGAAGGCTTTTCACAGCATGCCATCGCCGAGCGTATCGAGATGGCGGAGTCGGAGATGGAGAAACACCAGATTGAGCAGCAGCTGCATCGCGAGTGCCAGTTGATCAACGGGGCGCAGTTCCGGAAAGATGTTGACGGCTTCTGCCGTATTTCGCTCTCTGCCCCTTCGCACAAAGCGCCAGCCTCCACCAATATATCGTTCAATATCAAGCCCCAGCCCCTGTTCCACAAGAACTTCGACCTGTTAGCACAAACGTTGGAGGACTATCTGCTACAGGGCTTCCAGCTCTTTATCCTTGCCGACAGCCAGAAGCAGCAGGAGCGACTGAAGGAGATACTTAATTCACAATTCACAATTCACAATTCACAATTGGCTAATGTACAGAAAGGCGCAGCAAATAATTGTGAATTATCAATTATGAATTGTGAATTGTTCATCCCCGTCGATAAGACCCTGCACGAAGGCTTTATCGATGTCGATGCCCGCGCCTGCTTCTTTACCGATCACCAGATATTCGACCGTTTCCATAAGTACAACCTGAAGAGCGACAAGGCTCGCACGGGTAAGATGGCGCTGACGCTGAAGGAGATACAGCAGTTTGAGATTGGCGACTATGTGGTGCATGTGGATCACGGTATCGGCAAGTTCGGCGGATTGGTCAGAATGCCCGTTACCTCCCCTAAGGGGGGAGGCCAGGAGGGGGCTTATCAGGAAATGATCAAGATCACCTATCAGCGTGGCGACAGCATCTATGTCTCTATCCACTCGCTGTACAAGGTGTCGAAATACAAGTCGCAGGACGGTGGCGAGGCACCGCGCCTGTCAACGCTCGGCACTGGCCAGTGGGAACGGCTGAAGGAGCGCACAAAGAAACATATCAAGGACATTGCCCGTGACCTGATCAAGCTCTACGCCAAACGACGCCGTGAGAAAGGTTTTGCTTTTAGCCATGACTCATACCTGCAACATGAGCTGGAAGCCTCGTTCCTCTATGAGGACACGCCCGACCAGCTGAAGGCCACGCAGGACGTAAAGGCCGATATGGAGATGGCCAAGCCGATGGACCGTCTGGTTTGTGGTGATGTAGGCTTCGGCAAGACTGAAGTGGCTGTGCGTGCTGCCTTCAAGGCGGCCTGCGACGGCAAGCAGGTGGCGGTGATGGTGCCTACGACAGTGTTGGCCTATCAGCACTACCATACTTTCAGTAGCCGACTGAAAGATATGCCCGTCAGGGTGGACTACCTGACGCGAGCCCGAAGTGCCAAACAGACCACCGCCCTGTTGAAGGATTTGGAGGCTGGCAAGATAGATATTATAATAGGTACGCATAAGCTCATCGGCAAGACGGTGAAGTTCCATGACCTCGGTTTGCTGATTATCGACGAGGAACAGAAGTTCGGGGTATCGACCAAGGAAAAGCTGCGCCAGATGAAGTCGAACGTCGACACGCTGACGATGTCGGCCACGCCTATTCCGCGAACCCTGCAATTCTCGTTAGTAGGTGCCCGCGACCTCAGCGTCATCCAGACACCACCGCCCAACCGCTATCCCATTCAGACGGAGATTCATACCTTCGGGGCCGAGATTATTGCCGATGCCATCAACTTCGAGATGTCGCGCAACGGACAGGTGTACTTTGTCAACAACCGCATAGCCGACCTGACCCGTATTGCCGATTTGATTCACACCTACGTGCCAGATGCCCGAGTGGCCATCGGACACGGACAGATGAAACCCGAGGAACTGGAGCAAATTATTCTCGACTAACTACGACTACGACGTGCTTCTCTCGACGACCATCGTTGAGAACGGTATCGACATCCCTAATGCCAACACCATTATCATCAACAGCGCTCATAACTTCGGTCTCTCAGACCTGCACCAGATGCGTGGTAGAGTAGGGCGAGGCAACCGTAAGGCCTTCTGTTATCTATTAGCACCGCCCTTGGCCGCCTTGCCCACCGAGAGCCGTCGCCGATTAGAGGCTCTTGAGAACTTCAGTGACCTTGGCTCGGGCATCAATATCGCCATGCAGGACCTCGATATCCGTGGTGCGGGTAACTTGCTCGGTTCAGAGCAGAGTGGCTTTATTAGCGACCTCGGCTACGAGACCTACCAGAAGATTCTGAACGAGGCGATGGCGGAACTTAAAAGTGAAGAGCGAATAGTGAAGAGTGAAGAATTTGCTGCCGCCAGACCTTCAGCTAAACCGACGGGGATTCCGGAAGGAAATTCTTGCGACCCTTCGGTAGCAAGCGACCAGAGGTCGAGCGCTTCACTCTTCACTCTTCACTCTTCACTCTGGGTCGCCGACTGCACCCTTGAAAGCGACCTCGAGATGTACTTCCCTGACCAATATGTACCGAAGGACTCGGAGCGTATGCTGCTCTACCGTGAGCTGGATAACATGCGCAACGACAAGGAGTTAGAGGCATACCGCCAGCGGCTCATCGACCGCTTCGGACCTATCCCCGACGTGGCCGAGGAACTGATTCGTGTCGTTCCTTTGCGGCGTTATGGCAAGGAGTTGGGGTGTGAGAAGATCATGCTGAAGCAGGGACGTATGTTCCTCTACTTCGTCTCGAATCCCAACAGCCCCTTCTACCAAAGCGAGGCGTTTGGCAATGTGATCAACTACGCCACTGCCAACGTGCGTCGCTGTAACCTGCGTGAAACCTCCGCGCAGCGCCTGAGCACCAATGGAGCGCAAGAAAACGGTAAGCGCTCGATGGTTGTCACCGATGTGCCTACCGTTCAGGAAGCTCTCAGCGTGATGAAGAGCATCGCAGCTGAGTAAATGTCTTACATGTAATTAGTTACGGAATACCAGGCCGTCGCCGAAGTCGTCGACGATAATGGGCTTTTCGCGTGAGACCTCGTCGGCTAACAGTTTCTTCGACAGGTCGTTGAGGACCAATTGCTGGATGGCACGCTTCACGGGACGGGCACCAAACTCCGGGTCGTAGCCCTCCTGTGCGAGGTAGTCGATGGCCTGCGGCGTGACTTCGAGACGGAAACCCTGTGGCTCCAGCATCTCCTGCACCTTGCGGATCTGGAGGCGTACCACGTCGGCAATCTGTTCACGAGTCAGCGGCTTGAAGGTGATGATCTCGTCGATACGATTCAGGAATTCCGGACGCATCGTCATGCGAAGCTGTTCGCGGGTAGCGTTCGAGGTCATGATGATGATGGTGTTCTTGAAGTTCGCCGTACGTCCCTTGTTGTCGGTCAGGCGTCCGTCGTCGAGCACCTGCAGCAGGATGTTGAATACATCGGCATGTGCTTTCTCGATTTCATCGAAAAGAATGACCTGATAAGGCTTGCGGCGCACAGCCTCTGTCAGCTGACCACCCTCGTCATAGCCCACGTAGCCCGGAGGCGCACCAATGAGCCTGGAGACGGTATGCTTCTCCTGATACTCCGACATGTCGATACGCGTCATCATCGTCTCGTCGTTGAAGAGGTATTCGGCCAGCGTCTTGGCCAACTCCGTCTTACCTACACCCGTGGTGCCAAGGAAGATGAACGAGGCAATAGGACGCTTGGGATCTTGCAAGCCGGCACGAGAACGGCGTACGGCATCAGAGACGGCGGTGATGGCCTCGTCCTGACCAATGACACGCTTGTGCAGCTCCTCCTCCAAGTGTAGCAGCTTTTCGCGTTCGCTCTGCAGCATGCGAGAGACGGGGATTCCCGTCCAGCGGCTGACCACCTCGGCGATGTCGTCAGCGGTCACCTCCTCGCGAACCAGACGGAGCCCCCCTCCTGTCCCCCCTTGGGGGGATGATAAACCGTCTAACTGTCGTTGGATGGCGGCGATGTCATCCTCAAGGGCCTTCAGCTTGGAATAGCGGATTTCGGCAACTTTACCGTAGTCGCCCTCGCGCTCGGCGCGCTCAGCCTCATACTTCAGGTTCTCTATCTCCTGTTTGTCCTGCTGGATCTTGTTAACCAGCTGGCGCTCGCTCTCCCACTTGGCACGGAACTGGGCTTCTTGCTCCTTCAGTTCGGCGATATCCTTATCAAGTTGGGCAATTTTAGGTTCATCACCCTCTCTCTTAATCGCTTCGCGCTCGATTTCGAGTTGGGCCAAGCGACGCGTAATCTCATCGAGTTCCTCAGGCACACTGTCGCGCTCCATACGGAGTTTGGCAGCGGCTTCGTCCATCAAGTCGATAGCCTTGTCGGGTAGGAAACGCTCGGAGATATAACGCTCCGAGAGCTGTACGGCGGCAATACAGGCATCGTCCTGGATACGCACTTTGTGGTGGTTTTCGTAACGTTCCTTCAAGCCACGCAGGATGGATATGGCAGAGAGCTCATCCGGCTCATCGACCATGACGGTCTGGAAGCGTCGCTCCAGGGCCTTGTCCTTCTCAAAATACTTCTGGTATTCGTTCAGCGTGGTGGCACCGATAGCCCTCAGTTCGCCACGTGCCAAGGCCGGCTTCAGTATGTTGGCGGCGTCCATGGCTCCCTCGCCACCGCCGGCACCTACCAGCGTGTGGATTTCATCGATGAAGAGGATGATGCGGCCCTCGGCCTTCGTCACCTCGTTGATGACGCTCTTCAGACGCTCCTCAAACTCACCCTTGTATTTGGCACCAGCTACCAGCGCACCCATATCGAGCGAATAGAGCTGCTTGTCCTTCAGGTTTTCGGGTACGTCACCACGGACGATACGTCCAGCCAGTCCTTCAACGATAGCTGTCTTACCCGTGCCTGGCTCACCTATTAAGATAGGGTTGTTCTTTGTGCGTCGGCTCAGAATCTGGAGCAGACGGCGAATCTCGTCATCGCGGCCGATGACGGGGTCGAGCTTACCCTTACGGGCCAGGTCAACGAGGTTCTTGGCGTACTTCTCCAACGACTGGTAGTTGTCGTCGGCGCTCTGCGACTGCACCTTTTGACCCTGTCGCAGTTCTTGGATAGCTTTCAGCATTCCGTCGGAAGTGCAGCCGGCATCCTTCATGATGCGTGCGGCGGTAGAGTTGACGGTGAGGAGAGCCCATAGTATGGGTTCACACGAAACGAACTCGTCGCCCATCTTCTGCGATTGTTCCGTGGCCTTCATCAGCACCTGGTTGGCCTCGTTTGAGAGATACGGCTGTCCGGCACCCTGCACCTTGGGCAGGTGTTGAATCTCCTGACTAACGAGTAGGTCGATCTGCTGGGCGTTGACGCCGACTTTCTGGAAAATGAAGTTGGCCACGTCGCGAGCCTTCTCCATCACACCTTTTAATATATGTACAGGTTCGATGACCTGCTGTCCGTTCAGCTGGGCAGTATTGACAGCCTGCTGAACCGCCTCTTGGGCTTTGATGGTAAACTTGTCTAATGTCATAGCTTTGTCCTCCTAAATGATTTAATTGTTTCTGCTGATTGACCCACAAACAATATGCCGAAGATGGGGCGACTGACAAATTGTCGCTCCATGCTGACGATTCGTCGTACTGGTGGAAGGTAGGTCTTTTTCGTTCGGAAATGAAAGAAAAACAGCGTTTTATTTTGCTATGTGCTCACTTATTAGTACCTTTGCACCCGATTTTGTAAACAAGGCATAGAAAAAGCAAGAAAAATGGCAAAATTAAAAGGCGCTATCGTGGTTGACACTGAGCGGTGCAAGGGATGCCAACTGTGCATCATTGCATGTCCTCAGAAGGTCATTGCCCTGGCCAACAAAGTGAATCTGCACGGCTATCCCTACGTGGAGGCTGTCAACGAGGAGGCCTGTGTAGGTTGTGCCTCGTGTGGCATTGTCTGCCCCGACGGCTGTATTACCGTGTATCGTAAAAAAGTATTGCCCACGCTGCTATTCGTTGCGGATGCGACGGCTATTTCGGCTATCCTATTACTCCGCAGAGTGAAGTGATTGAGACGCTGGCAGAGCTGAAGCCGTGGGAAACTACTGGTATGCAGGTGGTTCAGGCTGAGAGCGAACTGGCTTCGATTTACATGGTCTATGGTGCTGCCGGTGCAGGTAAGCGTGCAATGACCTCGTCGAGTTCACCTGGTATTGCCCTGATGCAGGAAGGTATTACTTACATGGCTGGTGCTGAGGTGCCGGGCGTGTTTGTGAACGTGCAGCGTGGCGGCCCTGGTCTGGGCACTATCCAGCCCTCGCAGGGTGACTACTTCCAGGCTACCCGTGGTGGTGGTAACGGCGACTACAAGGTGATTGTGCTGGCTCCCTCTTCTGTTCAGGAGATGGCAGATTTCGTAGATCTCGCCTTTGAACTGGCTTTCAAGTATCGTAATCCCACTATGATTCTCTCTGACGGAGTGATTGGTCAGATGATGGAGAAAGTGGTGCTGCCGCCGTTCAAGCCCCGTCGTACTGACGAGGAGGTGATCAAGCAGTGTCCCTGGGCCTCTACTGGCAAGCCCAAGAACCGTGAGCGTGTGGTGATTACCTCTTTGGAGTTGAAGCCTGAGATCATGGAGCAGCGCAACATTGCCCTGCAGGAGAAATATGCTAAGATTCAGGAGAACGAGGTGCGCTATGAAGAGCAGCTGATGGACGATGCTGAATATGCTATTGTCGCCTTTGGCTCTGCTGCCCGTATTGCTGAGAAGAGTGTGGAGATTGCCCGTGAGCAGGGTATCAAGGTCGGTTTGTTCCGTCCCATTACGCTGTTCCCGTTCCCCACGAAGCAGATTGCTGAGCTGTCGAAGAAGGTGAAGGGCATTCTCGTGGCCGAGATCAATGCCGGTCAGATGGTACAGGACGTTCGCCTTGCTGTGAACGGTACTGTTCCCGTAGAGCAGTTCGGCCGTCTGGGTGGTATCGTTCCTGATCCCGAGGAGATTGTTGAAGCACTTAAAAAGGTTATGTAAGCTATGGATAGAAATCAGATAGTTCAACCAGAGAATATCGTCTGCAAGAAGCCGACGCTGATGAACGACAACAACATGCACTACTGCCCAGGCTGTAGTCACGGTGTGGTGCATAAGCTCATTGCCGAGGTCATCGAGGAAATGGGTATGGAAGACAAGGCCGTGGGCGTAAGCCCCGTCGGCTGCGCCGTCTTCGCGTACAATTATATAGATATCGACTGGCAGGAGGCTGCCCACGGTCGTGCTCCCGCACTGGCTACGGGTATCAAGCGTTGCTGGCCAGACCGCCTGGTCTTCACCTATCAGGGTGATGGTGACCTCGCCTGCATCGGAACCTGCGAGACTATTCACGCCCTGAACCGTGGTGAGAATATCGTCATTGTCTTCGTCAACAATGCCATCTATGGTATGACGGGTGGACAGATGGCTCCTACCACGCTCATCGGTCAGAAGACCTCTACCTGTCCTTATGGTCGTGATCCTCAGCTTCATGGCTATCCCCTGAAGATTGCCGATATTGCCGCTCAATTGGAAGGTACGTGCTATGTGACTCGTCAGAGTGTAGAGAGTGTGGCCTCTATCAATAAGGCCAAGAAGGCACTGCGCAAGGCTTTCGAAGCTTCGATGGCTGGCAAGGGTTCAAGCCTCGTGGAGTTCGTCTCTACTTGTAACAGCGGCTGGAAGCTGACGCCCGCCAAGGCTAACGAATGGATGAAGGAGAATATGTTCCCCTTCTATCCCAAAGGAGACTTAAAAGATACGACAGACAAATGAAAAAGGAAATTATCATATCAGGTTTCGGTGGTCAGGGCGTGCTCTCAATGGGTAAGATTCTGGCCTATAGTGGACTGATGGAGGACAAGGAAGTGACTTGGATGCCTGCCTATGGTCCTGAGCAGCGTGGTGGTACGGCCAACGTGACGGTGATCGTCAGCGACGAGCGTATCTCTTCGCCTATCCTCAGCAAGTATGACATCGCCGTGGTGCTCAACCAGCCCTCGCTTGAGAAGTTTGAGCCCAAGATCAAGCCCGGTGGCATACTCATCTACGACGGCTTTGGCATCATCAACAAGCCCACTCGTAAGGACATTACAGTCTATGAGATTGACGCTATGGACAAGGCTGCCGAGATGAAGAACGGCAAGGTGTTCAACATGATTGTCCTCGGCGGTCTGTTGAAGGTGGCTCCCGTGGTCAGCACGAAGGGTGTGGAGAAGGCATTGAAAAAGACCTTGCCCGAGCGCCACCACGACCTTATCCCACTGAACATGCAGGCAGTGGACGAGGGTGCCAAGATTATTAAAGAGGTGAAATAAAAAAGCGACTGGCATTACCAGTCGCTCAAGTCTGCTTCGGCTTCTATCACGTTCTCAACATCATCATCGAGGGCGGGGTAGAAGTCGATTCCTGTTATACTCTCAATCTCATCGACAGTACGTACGACGCTCTCAAGGCTCACCTTCTTTCCGTCATTGCGGAAGAGGAAACCAATAGCCTTGGGCTGTTGTTTTGAACGACACATGACAACCTTGAAGAAACCGTCAGGAATCCAAACGCGGTTGCGGCCGATGGTGCGAGTGAGGGTAGGAGAGTCGTAGAGAGGACCACACACGATGTCGATGGCACCGTACTTGCGGGCCCACTCTCGGCATTTGATTTCCAGATTGTTCCACTCATACTTGTTCAGGTTGTGGCTTTGCGGGCAGATATTGGTGAAGAGGAACGACTCCTTCATAGCTGTGGCATCCCACTTGTTGTCAGCTGCTGGGCACATGTGACCACGGTCGTAACGAGAGGTGTAGTAGTCGTTGTTGGTGGCGCGTGGACTCACCTCTTGGTCCTCTGTAAACATTTCCTCCTGCCGTCTGCTGTTGCCATAGGTATGTGCCTTCGTGAGATGCCAGGCTACCCAGTTGGGGTTGCGCGTCTCCATATTATAAGAGGTGGTATAGCCCTTACGCTTGAGAATCTGTTCCGGACGGTCCGTTAATGGAGCTGGCTTCTCATATTCCACTATTTTGTCCTTACTCTGGGCGTTTGAAACCACGGGTTTGTTGGTGCTCTCGCGGAGTAAAGACATGGCGCTCGTGCTGTTTTCACTCTTGCGGCAGTCAGTCAGCAACAGACAGAGGGACAGTGGAATCAGTAGCAGCTTATTCATGGGGGTAGGAGCTTATTTCCAGTTCTTGAGTATGAGGGCCGAGTTGGTGCCACCAAAGCCGAAGGAGTTGGAAAGGACATTGTCCAGTTCTGTGTCCACGGTTTTGAGAGCCAGGTTCAGCGGCTCAGTGAATTCATCAGGGTTCTCGAAGTTGATGTTTGGAGCCACGAACGAGTGCTTCATCATCAGGATGCTATAGACAGCTTCCGAGGCTCCTGCCATCCAGCACTCATGACCCGTCATGCCCTTGGTAGAAGAAATGAGGGCGTGCTTGCCATTGAACAAACGGTTCAGCGCGATAGCTTCAAACTGGTCGCCTTGTGGGGTAGAAGTAGCGTGTGCATTAACGTAGTCGATGTCGTCGACCGTCAGGCCTGCATCCTGCAGAGCACGACTCATAGCGAGTACGGAACCGTCGTCGCTGGGTTGTGAGATGCCACCGCCGTTGGACGAGAATCCGTAACCAGTGACCTCGGCCAGAATGGTGGCACCACGGCTGACGGCGCTGTCGTAATCCTCAAGCAATAGTGCAGCAGCACCGCCAGAGGGTATCAATCCATCTCGGTCGCGATCGAAAGGACGGCTGGCTCGGGTAGGTTCATCCATACGCTTGGAGAATGCACCGAGGGCGTCGAATGTGGCCATTGAGTAGTAGTTCGTTTCTTGTGCGCCGCCAACGAGAACACGGTCCTGCAATCCCTGCTTGATGAGCAGGTAGCCGATACCGATGGAGTGGCTACCGCTGGCACAGGCTGAAGAAATGGTGAAGTTGACTCCTCGCAGATGGAAGATGGTGCTCAGATTCATGTTCACCGTCGAGTTCATGGACTGGAATATCAGTCCGCTACCCAATAGCTCGGAGTCGTGCTTCTCGGCCATGATGTTGGCAGCTTCAATAACAGGCTTGGCGCTGGAGTCGTTGCCAAAGATGACACCAACCTCATTCTTCATCAGGAAATCCTCGTCGACACCTGCTTGTTCGAAACACTCGCGGGCCGCCATATAGGCGTATTCTGCCTCCTCCGATAAACCAGCACGCAGGCGGCGATGGAGCAGGCCCTTCAAGACGGGGTGCTGCACCACTCCAGTGAGTGCTGATTGATAACCATAGTTAAGGCGCTCCCGTTCAATGCCGATGCCTGAGCGTCCTTCGTATAGCGATTGCTTTACTTCGCTTAAGTTTGTGCCTAAGCAGGACCAGATGCCCATGCCTGTGACAACCACTCTTCTTGCCATTTCTTTCTGATTTCTGATTGAATGTTAGGTTTCTGTATGTCTTTGTTCTCTGTTCAGGTGTAGAGGCCTCCGTTGATGGAGATGGCTTGTCCTGTGATATAGGCGGCATCGTCCGAAGCCAAGAAGGCTGCCAGTGCGGCTACTTCCTCTGGGCGTCCGAAACGTCCGGCTGGAATCATCTTCGTCAGCTCTGCCTCGTTCAGGTCGGCAGTCATGTCGGTAGCAATGAAGCCAGGTGCAATGGCGTTGACCGTGATATTGCGTGGAGCCACTTCCTGGGCTAATGCCTTGGTGGCGCCAATCAATGCGGCCTTGGCTGCTGAGTAGTTGGTTTGTCCAGGAAGACCTTTCAGTCCTGACAGCGAAGCCATGTTGATAATACGTCCACCGCGACGGCGTGGCATCATGTGCTTTAGGAGTCGGCGGGTGATGTAGAAGAAACCGCCAAGCGTCGTGTCGAGTACAGAGTGCCAGTCGTCGTCAGACATCATGAACATCATTCCGTCACGACGGATACCAGCATTGTTGACCAGCACAGCCACATAGTCGTCGGGATGGGAAGCCTCCCATTGGTCAATGGCTTTTTCTGTCTGTTCAGCACTTGCCACATCGAACGGCAGCAGTTCGGCCTGTCCGCCAGCTGCGACAATCTCGTCGAGAGTAGCCTGTGCTGCCTCTTGGTTACTACGGTAGTTAATCAACACTGGCCATCCTTGGTTAGCCAGTTTCAGGGCGACGGCCTTTCCGATACCTCGTGAGCCGCCTGTCACCAATGCATATTTCATTATTCTTGTTATGTTAAAATTGGGTGCAAAGGTACGCTTTTTTCTCTGATTATACAAGAAAAGCGCTTAAAAGTTGACACCTAAGGCGAAGTAGGCTGACACATGGTTGGCATCCTCAACCCAGATGTCCTTCGTTTTCTGTTTCTGGTCGAGCAGTCCAACATTAACACCAATGCTGACGTTGAGATGGCCGAAGCTGAGGCCGATACCCTCGCGAATACCGAAGTCCCATTCCTCGCTGGTAAAACCGTAGGAACCATACACACCGGTGAAGGGCTGCAGCACCAGGTTGTCGTTCAAATAGATGTGATAGCTTAGGGCCAGCGGCACCATGATGGAGTGGTTGTGAAGGGTGTACTGGTCTGCGTCGTTTCTGTAGTAAGAGCCTGATTCATAGCGGTATGGACGCCCAATCTCGTCGTAGCGGTACTTGTTGCTGCCTTCGTAGTAGATGCCGTTGTTGTAGTGGTTGCCGTTGTAGTACCACCTGTCGCGGAACTTTGTTCCCATGTCCATGTAGTAGGCGCCTGTCTCGATATAGATAGGCAGTTTGGCTACCTTGATGTCGAGGTGTACGCCTCCGACAGGGGTGATGAGCTCCTTGGGACGATTGAGGTTTCCATACTCACTGAAACCCACTCCTGCTCTGATGCCGATATGGGCGGCAGGAGCCTCGCGGTTGGCTCCGTTGAATCGTGCGGTGGCTGGCAGAGCAGTTGTCAGCACTACTAAAGCCGTCAGGAAAATGTTCTTTATCATAACTTGTCTGTTCTGGTTCTTATATAAATAAGGTGTAATACGTCAATTCCGCTGCAAAGATAAGAAAAAAAATCCATAAAACTTTGGTAGGACGCTTTTTTTTGTGTAACTTTGCAGCCCAAACGTACACATTTGAGTAGCGTGAAGATTAAGGAAGTGTTAAGCGCCCTTGAAAAGTTCGCGCCCCTGCCCTTGCAGGAAAGCTGGGACAATGCCGGCTTGCAAGTTGGATTGACAGAGGCGGAGGTTTCAGGGGCATTATTGTGTTTAGACGTCACTGAAGAGGTGATTGACGAGGCGGTGGCTAAGGGATGTAATCTCGTAGTGAGCCACCATCCGTTGCTGTTCCGAGGACTCAAGACCATCAGCGACCTGACCGATGTGCAGCGTACGGTGATGAAGGCCATTCGTCAGCAGGTCTGTGTGGTGTCGATGCATACCAACATGGACAATGCCCAGGGTGGTGTGAACTTCAAGATAGCCGAGAAGCTGGGTCTGGACGACGTTAAGTTCTTGGAAGCCAGGCGAGTAGGCGAGGTTGAGTGTGGCAATGGCGTTATCGGCACATTGTCGATGCCGATGGCTGCCCATGAATTCGTGCTGAAGGTGAAACAGACGTTTGGCGTGGTGTGCGCTATGACCAATGAGCTGCTGCGACGTCCCATACGTCGTGTTGCCATCTGTGGTGGGGCAGGGGACTTCCTGCTTGATGAGGCTGTCAGCCAGGGAGCCGACGCTTTTATCACGGGTGAGATGCACTATCATCAGTACTTCGGCTACGAGCAGCGGGTGCAGATATGCGTTATCGGCCACTATCAGAGTGAGCAGTTCACCAGCGAGATCTTCCGAGATATTATCAACGAGAAGTGCCCAGGCGTGAGAACCGAGATAGCTGAGACAAACACGAATCCCATCAATTACATTTAATCGAAATCCCGAAATAACGAAATAAACAAACATCAGAATTATGGCAAAGAAAGATCCTACAGATTTATCGGTAGAAGAGAAGCTGAAGACTCTCTACCAGATGCAGTCGGCCTTGTCGGCTATTGACGAGAAGCGTACACTGAGAGGTGAACTGCCTCAGGAAGTTGATGACCTGGAAGACGAAATCGAAGGTTTGAATACCCGTATTCAGCGTATTCAGGCTGATATCGATGAGTTCCAGAAGGCTGTGACCCAGAAGAAGGGTGAGATTGCCGATGCTGAGGCCAGCGTGGCCCGCTATAAGGCTCAGCTCGACGAGGTAAAGAACAACCGTGAGTATGATACCCTGTCGAAGGAAATCGAGTTCCAGTCATTGGAAATTGAGCTCTGCAACAAGAAGATTCGCGAGGCCATGAGCCGCATTGCTGAAAAGAACGAGGAACTGAACGCTAATCAGACGCTGATAGATGAGCGTAAAGGCGACCTCGAGGTGAAAAAGAGCGAGCTCGACGAGATTATGGAAGAGACGCGCACTGAGGAGGAAAAGCTGAAGGAGAAGGTAAAGGAGCTGGAGGTTAAGATTGAGCCTCGCCTGCTGACTTCGTTCAAGCGTATCCGTAAGAATGCTCGCAATGGTCTGGGTATCGTCTATGTGCAGCGTGATGCCTGCGGTGGCTGTTTCAATAAGATTCCACCCCAGCGTCAGCTCGACATTAAGATGCACAAGAAGATCATCGTCTGTGAGTATTGCGGACGTATCATGATTGACCCTGAACTGGCTGGTGTGAAGATTGACAAGGTTGCTGATGGTAGCGAGAAGAAGACTACTCGCAAGCGCTCTATCCGCAAGACGTCTGTCGCATCATCGAAGAAAGTGGCTGATGCCAACGACATAGCGTAATTGCCTGTCAGGTGCCTGCTATCGACTGATAGTCAGGTATTTCACGGAGAAATCCATAACTATTTTGCTCGTAGTCCATACGGCAGCAGTAATGCTGTAAACCGTTACTGACAACGAGATAATCAGCACGCAGCAGAAGATTGTAGGCCACTATCTGGTCAAACGTCTTCTGCTGTATTTGTATAGTTGGAGCCTTGTATTCAATAATCATCTGTGGATGCATCGCCTTGTTGTATAATACGGTGTCGCAGCGCAGATGCTTGTCGCCAATCTTCAGCTGCGTCTCGTTGGCTAACAGTCCCTGAGGGTAGCCTTTTGACTCCACTAAGTAATGTGTGAAGTGCTGACGAACCCATTCCTCTGGCGTCAGTGCCACATATTTGCGGCGCAGAAAGTCGAAAATCAGTCGTTTTCCGTCTTTCTCCGTCATATTCACTTCGTACGCAGGTAGGTTCAATTCAAACATGCTGGCGCAAAGATAGTGCAAAATTTCGATTTAGCGAAGAGATTGCAAATAAAAATGCATTATTTTTTGTGATGTCCACAGAATATCTTAACTTTGCAGTCGAAAACAATAACGTCTTTTTATGAAACAAATTCTTTTTCCGCTTATCATGCTTATGGCAGCTGCGCTGTCGATGAAAGCCGACAACATCACCGTCGATGGCACCAGCCGTTCGTACAATGTCTATGCACCCAAGAATCTCGGCGAGAACCGCCCGTTGCTCATCTTTTGTCACGGCTACAATCAGGATGCCAACTGGATGCAGAACAGCGAGTTCAAGAACGACAAGGTGAGCATGGAAAAAGTGTGTGATACAGCCAAGTTTGTCGTTGTATTCCCCAATGGTATCAATAAATCTTGGGATACTTCCGGTAATCGCGACATCAACTTCGTCAAGGCGATCATCAACAAGATGGTGACCCAGCATAAGATTGACCGCAACCGCGTCTATCTTGGCGGATTCTCTATGGGCGGCATGTTCACCTACCATGCCATGAACCAGATTCCCGACCTCATTGCTGCCTTCTGCCCTGTCAGTGGCTATCCAATGGGTGGCGCTACTGCCAATGCCAAAACGCGCCCTATTCCTATACTGCATATCCACGGAACTGGCGATGGAACTTGCACCTTCAGTGGTGTGCAACCTGCACTGAATGTGTGGATTAAGCACAATGGCTGTCCTACGAAGGACAAGGTGGTGTCGAAATACAACGGCTTCAGTGGAGCCAAGATGCATACCTGGGGGCCTGGCAACGACGGCGTTGAGGTGAAGCTGCTGGAACTGGCCGATAAAGGTCACTGGATATGCAAGGAAACGCAGGTGTATACGGGTAAGGAGATTTGGAACTTCTGTAAGAACTACTCGCTGAACAAGACTACGCCTAATGTCAGCATTACCGCTCCCAAAACCGGACAGAAGCTTGTCAGCTTTGGCCCTAAAGGTGAGACGACATTTGCTGATATCACCATTACCGCCACAGCCGATGACTCGAACGGCAGCGTCGAGAAGGTGGAATTCTATGATGGAGCGACATTGCTCGCTACTTGTACAGCCAAGCCTTATAAGGCAACTCTGACAGGTGCAAAAGCTGGGAAACACACACTGAAAGCCGTAGCTACCGACAATGACGGTGAGACAAGTACTGCTTCTGTCGAAGTGACGCTGCAGGCTCCATCGTCGTTCACCGTTTCGTCTGAATTCACTGAGGGAGGAGCATTGCCTGCAGGATGGACTACCTACGATAGTCAGGATCGTCGCACAGGCTATGGCAACGGTTTCACCCAGGGATGTCGCGTCCTTCAGTTTACGGGTTCTCCACGAGGATTCAACTATGGCCTCTACTTCCGCAATATCAGCGGAAAGGCTCATCAAGGCTGGGCTAAGTATGGGCTCTCTGACGGTGGCACCACACTGACTCTGGCTCCTGGTCACTATATGCTGAAATACAAAATCTGCAACTGGAACATGTCGGATTACGGTGACGTAGAACTGAGTATCGAAAAGGGTACTGGCAGCACCAGCATTGCCAGCCAGACCTACAGGCCGAACATCAATATCGGCAATGTGGCATCCAACAGCTTCAACAGTCCTGAGCAACAGACCTTCGAGTTCGACATTACCGAGAAGGGCGACTATGTCATTGCCATCTATTCTGCCGCTGCAGAATGGAGCGACTGCATCGTGGGCCAGCTTATTCTCTCTGCCACCAGCTTTGTGGATACAGGCATAGGAATAACCAATTGCCAACAGCCAGTCGCCAACAGCCAGTATTATGACCTCCAGGGTCGCAAACTCTCCGTCTCCAATCCCTCCGGGCTCCGTAAGGGAATATATATTAAGGACGGCAAGAAAATCTTTAAGCTGAGGTAGCAACATACGAATGAAAACGGGTAGAGTATATAGAATCTTGAGCAGGATTAGAAGACGGAAAAGGTTATGGTGGTCTTTGGTTCTTCTTGCCCTGCTTGGTTGTTTGGGCTATATAGGTGCTATCTGGTGACCCCGTTGATATCAAGGCAGAGGCTCAGATGGAGAGTCTATAGCAGCCTTACTCTTTTCGGCTTACTTCTTATAGCTCGTTGGATGTTCCCTTCCATTGACAATCGTTTTGTCTTCGACGTACTGTTCTATTTCGTCGGCGTGGTGACTGCCCCCGGTTTTGACTGGAGATTCAATATCCCCTACGGATCATTTGTCAAGTCAGGCATTATCTTGGTGTTCCTATTCTTGTTGGCATTCGTTTCTATATATGCTTCTTTCCTATATCATCCCCTCTTTCAAATGGTTCTCGGGGTGGCAGG
Source organism: uncultured Prevotellaceae bacterium (assembly GCA_902794405.1). GTDB lineage: Bacteria > Bacteroidota > Bacteroidia > Bacteroidales > Bacteroidaceae > Prevotella. The sequence goes on along the minus strand of CADBHI010000007.1, from coordinate 15,657 downwards.
GGTGTTTGTGATACTTTTTGTTTGCGAAGCTCTCAGCAAATCGCTTTTTGCTGGTCAGGATTCCAAGGCGAATGGTTCGTTTGCCTGTAAGGTGGTAGGCTTTGTCAGCTATGCCAGTATGGCCTGTTATATGTTCCATCGGTTCTTCTATTGGGGAGCAGAGAAGATATGGAATCCGTCCGACGCCTCTGTTAAATGGCTGTATATGGCAGCCGTCGTATACCCTGTTATCGTCGTGTCGTCGTATGCCATCCAGAAGCTTTATGACGCTTTTGCCAAACGTTTTTAACGCGCACATTAAGTGGCTCATTTAGTCGTGCTAAGTGGCCGAGTTAGCATTGCTATGTGGCCCATATATCGCTTGCATGGCAAGAACTAAAACAACATTATATTTCACCTACGACGGCAACCGCCGTCTACGGAGTCCATGAGCTATTCAGGGCGTAGCAAAATAGTTCTTCGGCAAGCGAAGCGGCCGCTCGACCTCTGGTCGCTTGATACCGAAGGGACGCAAGAAAGCCGAGCAGTCCATTTTGTCCATGTTCTTGCCTTGCAAGTGACCTTTGGTCGAGCGGTCTTTTAATAAAATATCAAAATTCTCCCCACCCCTTTCAGGGGCGGGGTAGGGGGCGGGGTGAAAGGCAGAGTAAAAGACGGGGTAAAGACTCGGCTTTCTTGCGTCCCTTCGGTATCAAGCGACCAGAGGTCGAGCGGCCGCTTGCCAGAGCAAGAATTCCAACCTCTGCGCCGAAGAAA
>CADBHI010000007.1:0-14873 GCA_902794405.1 uncultured Prevotellaceae bacterium | reverse complement strand
AGGGTGCTAAGTGGCCGAGTTAGCAGCCTTAGATGGCCCACCTTTGCCGGATGACACTACAAAGGTACAAAACGAGGTGCCCGAAGCAATTTTTCCGTCTCTACGGGTAGCCAAACTATGTTAAGCGGGTAGGCTCAAAAGTTTTCATGGAAATCGCACTAAATACGTGTTAGTCCCATATTTTCAGCCACATACGGCCACCAGCTTAGTCCTGTAATACCATCAGTCTATTAACATTTATTATCCATCTTTTCACGTTCGTTCACTAAAAAAGTTGTATCTTTGCTGCCACGCCTTACAGCCTACCTCCACGATAACCCACTCCGCCTGGCTATACGCCGCGAGCATCCTGATTAGCCATGTGTCTCGCACTAAACAAAATGGCCGAAGACAATGAATAGTGCGACAGTTAGACAGTTAGACAGTTAGACATTAAGGGCGAAAAAAAATATCAAACAGAATGTTTATTATATATTATAATTATAATTATAATATATAATAATATTATTATTTAAAGATAGTGCACAAAAAATACGCCCTTATTGTCTAACTGTCTAACTGTCTAACTGTCTAACTGGGTGACTCTGGCAGGTTAAAAATGTGGCGATAAATTTGGAAGTTTAACTCTTTTGTCGTATCTTTGCACCCTTAACAGCGACATTTTAAAAGACAATCGTATTGTAATAAGGAAGAGCAATGGCTGAGGCTAAGAATGTGACTTTCGAAGGCATTATGGCCGACTTGAAGGCGGGTAACTATGCACCCGTCTACTACCTGATGGGCGAGGAATCGTACTATATCGACAAAATTTGCGATTTTATAGCCGAGCATGCACTGCAGCCTGAGGAACGCGATTTTAACCAGACGGTTCTCTTTGGCTCTGACGTGACTGCCGCCCAGGTGGCTGATGCTGCACGCCGCTATCCGATGATGGCCGAGCGGCAGGTCGTAATCGTCAAGGAGGCGCAAAATCTGAAGCAGACAGACCAGTTGGAGAAATATTTCAAGAAACCGATGCCGCAGACGGTGCTGGTGATGTGTCACAAAAACGGCGTGATTGATGGACGGAAGCGTGAATACGTTAAAACCATCCGTGAGGCTGGGGTACTATTCGAGAGCAAGAAGCTGCGCGACCGTGACCTGCCTCACTTCATTGAGAGCTACCTCAAGCAGCGCGAGGTGAGCATCGACCCGAAATCGACTCAGCTGATTGCCGACGCGATAGGTGCCGACCTGAGCCGACTGACAGGTGAGCTTGACAAGGTAATCATTTCGCTGCCAAAGGAGAGTAGGAGGGTGACTCCTCAGGTGGTGGAGGACCAGATAGGGGTGAGCAAGGAATTTAACTCATTCGAGCTTCAGAATGCCATTGTCAATCGCAATGTTTTCAAGGCTAATCAGATAGTAAAATATTTTGACGATAATCCTAAAGCGGGTAGCATCTATAAGTTTCTCCCAATGCTCTTCAGTTATTTCCAAAATTTGATGATCGCCTATTATGCGCCTCAAAAACAGAGCCAGGAGGGAGTTGCTGAATGGTTGGAGCTGAGAAATCCATGGGCTGCGAAGGACTACATGACGGGACTCAGAAATTACTCCGGAATGAAAGTGATGCAGATAATTTCGAAAATTAGAGAAATAGATGCCAAAAGTAAGGGTTTGGACAACCCCAATACCCCTCCAGGAGAGCTGATGAAAGAACTGATTTTTTACATTTTGCACTGATTTTCCGTTCTGGAATAATCGAAAATAGCGTCTGTGAAGGACGCTTTTTTTTGCCCCAAATCCTTTGCACACAAGGGTTTTGGCAAATCTGTGACCCCTCAAAACTCGCGTAATTTTAAGCTTACTGACCACTCGTTCAGAATTTTTGAGTAACGCTGAAATTTCTCATTTTCGGCTCTCTCGGTTTCAGCTTTCACATTATTTAGCTTTTGTGTTTGTGAAATTTTGAAAGCAAAATAGTTTTGTTATCTGAATTGATTTGGATTTGAATTTAAATATTTACAATACAAAATACGATTTTGGTAATGTAGATTTATGAATTTAATTTGTGAATTTATGATTTTACATTCTCAAATTGATAATTATGCATATTTATATTATTATAGATAAGTATAAGAAAACCAACAATTTATAGCAAAATATAAAAGAAATAGGTTTTGGAATGCCGTCAATTTAGGCCTGTAAACCCACATTTCGATATGCATATAGTTTATATATTCATAAATAGCATATTTATACCCAATTATTTAGCTTTTTTGCTTCTAAAAAGCGTTTGTAATGTTTATTGATGTAAATTCGGATTTATACTTCAAAACTGTAAATTATACTCTTTCATAGTTTAAGGATTTAAAGTTGTAAATTATAAATTGAAAATTCACAATCAAAAATTTTCGCTACAAATGTTGTGTATTTCAATTTTTTGTTTTACCTTTGTAAACTGAAACGAAAATGGGCAAAAATGCCCCTTAAACCCTATCAAAGCTATATGAAGGACAGAATTCGTCAGATCATGGAGTCGCAGCACATGACCCAACAGGTGTTTGCACAGTTCATCGAAATGTCTCCAGCCTCGCTGAGTAGTATCTTTAATGGTCGTACCAAGCCTACCCTCAATATTGTGGAGGCCATCAAAAAGAAAATTCCAGACATTAGTACCGACTGGTTGATGTTTGGTTCAGGTTCCATGTATCTTGATTCCAATTCATCCAGTGCGTCGGCAGCTGGTTCGCCTACCCCATCAAACAGCCTGAATAACGGGATTGAACCCGTGTTTGATTTTTCTGACAATCCACCTATGGGTGCTGACGAGTCTTATAGAATGCGAGAAAATCGCGGTTCCTCGCCTACTGTTTTTAATGGTGTAAAACCTACACCATCGAATTCTCGTTATGAAACAATCAAAATTATTGACAATCCTCCACGTCGGGTTACCGAAATCCGAGTATTTTATGACGACCAGACGTGGGACAGTTTTGTGCCTGCAAAGAAGTAATATTGGTGGTTTCAGGTTGTGACGTTGTGAAGCGTTGATTCATCTTTTCGATTCGATTTCTTATTATTTTCTTGGTAATACCAAATTAAATATGTAATTTTGCACGATAACCGTGTAACATAGTTAATCAATAGTATTTTTAAGAATGATGGGAAATTATTATCCGCTACTCTTCAAGCCCAATCTGCATACGGTAGTATGGGGTGGCCATCAGCTTTGTCCGTATAAAGGTCTGGCGCCAAGCACAGAGCCTGTTGGTGAAAGCTGGGAGGTAAGTGCTGTTCCTGGCAGTATCAGTGTGGTGAGTAATGGTAAATGGAGTGGCTGTGATTTGGTTTCTGTCATTAACGATGATCCTGAGCCTATTCTTGGGAAGGCTGTCTGCAAGAAATACGACGGAAAGTTGCCCTTGTTGCTGAAGTTTATTGATGCCAAACGAGATTTGAGCATTCAGGTGCATCCCAACGACGAGATGGCTCAGCGTGAGCACGGCAAGATGGGTAAGTCTGAGATGTGGTATATCATTAAAGCCGATGAAGGTAGCCATCTTTATGCCGGTTTCCGTCAGCATATAGAGCCTGAAGAGTACTATCGCCGCATTGCTGACGGTACTATTACCGAGGTTCTTGCCGACCATCCTGTGAAAGCCGGTGATGTGTTCTATTTGCCAGCAGGCCGTGTACATGCCATTTGTGGTGGTATTTTGCTTGCCGAGGTACAGCAGTCGTCAGATGTCACCTATCGTATTTTCGACTATAATCGTCCGGGTATGGATGGTAAGCTGCGTGAGCTGCATACTGACTTGGCAGCAAAAGCTCTTGACTATCATGTAGAGCGCAATTATCGTACGGAATACGCAGAGACAGACAACCGTGCCATCCAAATCATCGACTCCCCTTATTTCGATGTGCGTGTGATGGAGGTCACGATGCCTTTTCATCGCAATCTGCTGAAATACGACAGTTTCATCATGTCTTCATGTATTGAGGGTGACTGCACCATTCGTGTGCGCAGGACAGGTGACGAGATTACACTAAAAGAAGGCTACAGCACGCTAATTCCTGCTGTTATTGCCGACTACGACGTGATTCCACTTCATGGCAAGAGTCGTCTGCTCGATGCCTTTATCGACAATATGGACAGAAGTCTTGCAGGACAGGTGACCCGTTTCCTCCATCTTTCCAGAGAGTAATCAACTATATAATAATAAGGTTTATGAACGATATCAAGAAGAATGTGCTTGACTTGCAGGTCAGCAGTGTTGAACGGCTTCATGAGCGCTATGTGCTCATCAAGCTGACCCAGACGGAGAGGCTGCCGCTGATGATGCCTGGGCAGTTTGTCGAGGTGCGCATTGATGGCAATGGTCAGACATTCTTAAGACGCCCCATCTCCATTAACAAGGTTGATCGTGAGCGCAATGAGTTGTGGCTGTTAGTAGCTGTTGTTGGTGAGGGCACCCGTTGGTTAGCATCGTTGAAGGCAGGCGACTCGTTGAATGTCGTGGTGCCGTTAGGTCACGGCTTCACGCTTCAGGGGTTGAGCAGCGATGAGGTGCTGCTGGTAGGTGGCGGTGTTGGTGTGGCTCCGCTGTTGTTTCAAGGGGATATGCTCAAGTCATTGGGCGTTAAACCTGTGTTCCTGTTAGGGGCTCGTACGGCAAAAGACCTGTTGATGCTCGATGAGTTCCGTCTGTATGGCGAGGTGTTTGTAACCACAGAGGACGGCTCAGAGGGTGAACGTGGCTTTGTGACGCAGCATTCGGTGCTGTATCAGCGTCGTTTCTCGATGATACAGACGTGCGGCCCCACGCCGATGATGAAAGCCGTAGCCCGTTTTGCTTACAGTCAGGGTGTGGAGTGTGAGGTGTCGTTAGAGAATTTGATGGCCTGCGGCCTTGGTGCTTGTCTGTGCTGTGTAGAGAAAACTACCGAGGGCAACCTGTGTGTATGCCAGGATGGTCCTGTGTTTAATATTAAACGGCTGTTATGGCAGCTTTAAAGGAAAATAATAGGAGTATGGCATCATTAAATGTAAATATAGGCGATCTGAAGCTGAAGAACCCGGTGATGACGGCTTCTGGCACGTTTGGCTATGGGCTTGAGTTTGAGGATTTTGTGCCCCTTAATGGTATAGGGGCGATAATAGTGAAGGGTACAACGTTAGCTCCCAGACAGGGCAATGACTATCCTCGTATGGCTGAAACCCCGATGGGCATGCTTAACTGCGTGGGTTTACAGAACAAAGGCGTAGACTACTTCTGTCGGAACATCTATCCGCAGCTGTTGCCGACGGGAGGCACGTTTATCGTCAATGTCAGCGGTTCCTCGCCAGAGGATTATGCTGAGTGTGCGGCTCGTGTGGATGGTTTGGACGGCATTCCTGCCATAGAGCTGAACATTTCATGTCCTAATGTGAAGGATGGCGGTATGGCTTTCGGTGTCACTACCAAGGGGGCTGCCAGCGTAGTTCGTGCCGTTCGTGAGCGCTACCATAAGACGCTGATTGTGAAGTTGTCGCCCAATGTGACCGACATTGCCGAGATAGCCCGAGCAGTGGAGGCAGAGGGGGCAGACTCTGTGTCGCTCATTAACACCCTGATGGGTATGGCTGTCGATATTGAAAAGCGCAAACGCGTGCTTTCTATTGGCACTGGTGGATTGAGTGGCCCAGCGGTAAAGCCTGTTGCCCTGCGTATGGTGTATCAGGTGGCTCATGCAGTTAAGATTCCTGTCATTGGCCTTGGTGGCATTATGACAGCTAAGGATGCCGTAGAGTTCCTGATGTGTGGTGCAACAGCTATAGAAATTGGTACTGCCAACTTCATTGACCCTGCAGTAACCATCAAGGTGCGCGACGGACTGAATGAATGGTTAGACACTCATGGCTGTCGTTCGGTTCAGGAAATAATCGGAGTTATTGAGTAGAGGAACATAAAAAAGAGAGGGCTGCAATCGCAGCCCTCAACCAACACAAAAACTAAACTAGACTTAACTAAAGCTATATTGAGACTTTCACAAGCCCCGATAAGCGATTGCAAATTTAATGCTATTTTCTATATCCTCCAAACTTTTTGCAGGTTTTTTGCAATTTTATTGTTAAATAGAGTTAAAAACGGGTGCTTCATAGACAAAAACTGGTCTAAAATCGTAGCAGCAGCCATCGCTTCAACAACAGGAACAGCCCTTGGAACTACACACGGATCATGGCGTCCACGTACAGTCAGTGTTGTAGAATTACCTTCCATGTCAACCGTTTCCTGAGGTTGCAGCAATGTTGCCACAGGCTTAAATGCTGTTCGGAAATAGATATCCTGTCCATTCGATATGCCTCCCTGTATGCCTCCGCTATGGTTAGATGTCGTGGTAATGGTCCCAGACTTGTTGACAAAGAGGTCGTTCACCTCGGAGCCACGTTTGCTGGCAAAGTCGAATCCATCACCATATTCAAAGCCTTTTACGGCATTAATGCTAAGCATAGCAGCTCCAAGGGCTGCATGCAGCTTTCCGAACTCTGGCTCACCAATGCCTACGGGACACCCCTTGATAATGCATGTGATGACACCGCCCACAGTATCGCCTTCAGATTTTACCTGGGTAATAAGCTGTTCCATCAAAGCACCTTTCTCGGCATCAGGACAGCGTACGGCATTCTGTTCTGTCAGAGACAGGTCGTACTTGCTGTAGTCCTTATCCAGGCAGATGTCGCCTACCTGAGACGTATAGGCCTGAATCGTGATTCCAAGTTTACGGAGTGCCAATTTCGCTAATGCTCCAGCTACTACACGGCTGATGGTGATTCGTGCTGACGAGCGTCCGCCTCCACGGTGGTCGCGAATACCGTATTTCGACTGGTAGGTAAAGTCAGCATGGGAAGGACGGAACACCGTTCGCAGGTTTTCGTAGTCTTGTGAATGTTGGTTCTCGTTGCGTACGATGAAGCCTATCGGACAACCCGTAGACTTGCCTTCAAAAATGCCGCTTAATAGCTCCACTTTATCTCCTTCTTGCCGCGAGGTGGTCAGTTTGCTTTGTCCAGGACGCCGCCTGTTCAGCTCACTCTGGATAAAGTCCAGGTCGATGTCAATGCCAGCAGGCATACCATCCACCACACCGCCAATAGCAGCACCATGACTCTCGCCGAAAGTGGTCAGTGTAAATAATTTGCCGAAAGTATTCATGTTAGTCAGTTTGGTCTTTGAATCATTAATGACAGTGTCCGCAGTGTTTGTCTTCATTGCAGTCACCTTCTCCGCAGCAGCCTTCACCACAGCCTTCACCGTCTCCGCAATGTTTCCCGCAACCTCCGCAGCCACCCGTCATTTGCTTGATGAGCGAGTTGATTTCTGCTTCTGTGGCAGGACGGTTCTCAATCATTTCACCTGTGAAATTCAGGGTTTTGCCAGCCATAGGGTGATTGGTATCTACCGTTACTCCATCAGCCTCGAGTTTAACAACGCGGGCAGGGAAATGATGATCCTCTGAATCGCACAAGGTGATAATGGCTCCCTGATAGATGTTTTCCGAGTCAAATTTGCCATTAACAGTGAAAACCTCACGCTCCAGCTTGTGAACTCCCTGAGGCTCATATTCCCCAAAAGCTTCAGCAGGTGTCAGCGTAAAATCAAACTCACTGCCTTTTTCCAAGGGGAGTATCTGATTTTCAAGTGCTTCGAGCGACACTCCAAAGCCACTGATAAACTGGAATGGCTTTTCGCGAATAGTCTGTTCCTCAAGTGTGCGCTCACCGTCTTTTACTGAGTAGAGCTGATAGTGTACTGAAATAAATCTGTGTTCCATATAACAATTAATACCTTATTAATATATATCGGTTGCAAAGGTACAAAAAACCTATGAAATAACCGCTAATTTGAGCAGAAAACCATAAAAAATCGAATAAAACACGATTATTTGACCCATATCAACTAAATCACTGTTTGCGTACACAATTTTGCAAAAATGTTTGCCCAGGAGCAAAAATCGCCGTACCTTTGCACCGTCAAAACCAAACAAATGGTAGCGACAAGGATAACAAACATAACAAAACAAACACATTAAAAATCGAAGTAGGAGCCTGAAAGGTTATAATAAAAAAGGATAACAAAAGGATAACAAAAAACAAAGCCTGATGGCTCCGAGTAAAGAAAGAAAGGGTAAAAAAATGAAAAGATTGTTTTTGATGACGATTGCAATGCTTAGCATGACTATGACATTTGCAGAGAATGAAGAGACAAAGAACGTCAACAACGTCGAGGCTTACGACATGACAGTCAATATGCGTAAACTGGGTGTCGCACTCGACCTGACCGCTGACCAGATTGAAGCTGTAGAGAACATTCACAGCACCTTCAATGCAGAAATGCAGCTGGCAGCTCTCACCGACGGTGCCGATCGCCAGGAGCGCGTTAAGAAGGCTGTAGAGCGTGACATCAAGTGGATGCACTATGTACTCGACCAGAAGCAGTACCGTACTTATCTGACGCTGCTGAACACCACTCTTAACAATCGTGGTCTGATTGTCAAGGAGTAATGAAAAAAGAGAGAGAAAAAGACATTAGAAAAAGGTAAAATCGCAAGTTGAGAAGCTTTTAAGGCTTCAAGAGGCCGCAGGTTCGTGCAGAATCTGCGGTTTTTTCTTTGTACTTTCAAAATAATATGCTAAATTTGCAGCAGTTTTTAAACATCAAATTTATATCAGACTATGAAACAAATCAGGCTTTTTGTTATTATGATGGTAGCCACATTGGTAGTAAGTTGTGGCACCACGTCTACAGTACCCATTACCGGGCGCCAGCAAACGCTGATGGTTAGCGATGGTGAAGTACTTTCACTGTCAACCCAGCAGTATCAGGAATTTATGAAATCTGCCAAGCTTTCTACTAATGCCACGAATACGGCTATGGTGAAGAGGGTAGGGCAGAACCTGGCCAATGCTGTTTCTAATTATCTGAGAAACAATGGTATGGCTTCCGAATTGAACAACTTTGCATGGGAGTTCAATCTGGTACAGGATAAGCAAGTGAATGCTTGGTGTATGCCTGGTGGCAAGATTGTTGTTTACGAAGGATTGCTGCCTGTTACACAGAACGAGGCATCGCTTGCCATCGTATTGGGACATGAGATTGCCCATGCTGTTGCCAAGCACTCTGCCGAGCAGCTCAGTACGCAGGTTAAGCAGCAGTACGCCATGCAGATTGGTTCTGTCTTGGCAGGCGCATTAGGCATGGGTCAGAACACCCAGTCTATAGTTCAGGCTATTGCCGCTCAGGGTTTCAATTTCAAGAACCTCAGCTATTCTCGTAACCATGAGACAGAAGCCGACCACATGGGTCTTATTTTTGCCGCTATGGCAGGCTACGACCCTCAGGTGGCTACAACCTTCTGGCAGCGTATGGCAGCATCTTCCAACAATCAGACGGCTGAGTTCCTTAGCGATCACCCCTCTGATGCTACCCGTATCAAGAATATCCAGGGCTGGATGCCTGAGGCTTTGCAGTATTACAAGAAGAAATAAACCAGTTTGCCCCCAATCAGAGCAATGAGAAGATTATTATTCATAACGGCATGCCTTTCAGTGAGTTGTATTTCTATGACGGCTCAGACGAAGGAAGGTGGATTGTCTGACGACATGCTGCGCGACATTGTGAAGGAGCAGAAGCAGATGCCCGTTAATCGTGCTATAGCCAACGCTGTGGCTTCCAACGCCATCGACGATCTTGCCAAGAATCATCAGAACGCAGGCATGTTGGATACCTGGTTCAGCATCGAGACTCCCAAGCAGTCTATTACCGACCAAAAGCAGAGTGGTCGTTGCTGGATGTTCAGTGGATTTAATGTGCTTCGCTCCAACTACACCCAACGCCGCGATTCCATCCAGCTGGAGTTCTCACAGGCTTACCTTTTCTTTTATGATCAGTTGGAAAAGGCTAATCTGATGCTTCAGGGCGTGGTCGATACAGGCAAGAAACCTATGGACGATCAGCGCGTTCAGTTCTTCTTTCACTACCCGCTCAGCGACGGAGGCACCTTCTGCGGTGTAGCCGACCTTGCCGAGAAATACGGATTGGTACCCAAGGAAGTGATGCCTGAGTCGTTCTCCAGCGACAACACGTCGAGAGTAGCACGGCTTATTTCGTCTAAGCTGCGGGAGTATGGCTTACAGCTGCGCGACATGGTGGCCAAGAACAAAAGCCAGACATCTATCAACAAGGCTAAGGTTCGCATGCTGTCCCAGGTGTACCACATGCTTGTGCTGGCCTATGGAGAGCCGCCTCAGAAGTTCACCTATGCATTCAAGACCAAGAGTGGTAAATCGCTTTCCGCTGCCAAGGAGTATACCCCGCTTTCGTTCTTCCGCGAGGTGGTGGGTGGTCCGCTTAACGGCACTTTCATCATGGCAATGAACGACCCTCGCCGTCCTTATTACAAGACTTACGAGGTAGAGTATGATCGCCATACCTATGATGGTCACAACTGGAAGTACGTGAATCTGCCGATGGACGATATCGAGAAGATGGCAATAGCCTCGCTGAAAGATGGACGCAAGCTCTATAGTAGCTATGATGTAGGAAAGTTCCTGGATCGCAAACGTGGCTATGCCGACATCGAGAATTACGACTATTCTTCGCTTTTCGGCACCACTTTCGGCTTGGATAAGGCGCAGCGTATCTCGACCTTTGACAGCGGCTCTACACATGCAATGACGCTTTGTGCCGTCGACCTTGACGAGAAGGGTAATGCTAAGAAGTGGAAGGTAGAGAACTCATGGGGTGCTGATTGGGGACAGCAGGGCTGCCTCATCATGACCGACCGTTGGTTCCGTGAGTATATGTTCCGTCTGGTAGTTGATAAGAAATATGTTCCTGAAAACATTCTGAAGGCTGCCGAACTGGAGCCAGTAATGGTAATGCCTGAAGACCCGCTATTCCTGCCTGATGAATAATACTATTGAGAAGGAAGAGAAATACCGTCTGCTGACTGAGCAGTTGAGGGCCCTCTTGGACGGTGAGACAGACCAGGTAGCCATGATGGCTAATGTGGCTGCTGCCATTCAAGCCGAGATGGGTTTCTTCTGGACGGGTTTTTATCGTGTCGTAGGTAACGAGCTGGTATTAGGGCCGTTTCAGGGGCCTGTGGCATGTATGCATATCGGTTTCGGACGTGGTGTCTGTGGTACGGCCTGGCAGCAGCGGCAGACCATTGTCGTACCCGATGTAGAGCAGTTTCCAGGCCACATAGCTTGTAGCAGTCTCTCGCGTTCTGAAATCGTAGTACCTCTCTTTGGCTCAGATGGCGAAATAGTTGCCGTGCTTGATATCGACAGTACGGAACTGGCCACCTTCGACCAGGTAGACCGTCTTTATTTAGAGGCTATTTGCCAACTGATGGTTCGTTAAGTCCCCTCTTGAACCTCGTTATTGAGGTTCAACATGAACAGCCACATGGGTCTCCGGCCCATAGTGGCTTTTTAGTGTGTCTTCCACCTGAGTCGCCTTGTCGTGAGCCTCACGCAGCGTCATATCGCCGTCCATGAGTATGTGCAGCTCAATGGCGTAGTGGTTGCCGATTCGGCGGGTACGCAGGTCGTGAGGCATTGCTACGCCTGGCACAGAGCCAGCCAATTGCAGTATTTCGTTCTCAACGGCATCGGGAAGCGACTGTTCCATCAGGTCTCCGATGCCGTTGCGTAACAGACCAACGGCAACCTTCACGATAAATGCACCTACCACGACTGATGCCAGGGGGTCGAGCACCGTCCAGCGCTGGCCTAAGAAGATGGCTCCTCCTATGCCCACTGCCGTTCCTACAGAAGAGAGTGCATCACTGCGGTGGTGCCAGGCATTGGCTTCTACTGCCTGCGAATTCAGCTGGCGGGCTTTGATCATGGAATAATGGTAGATACCTTCTTTCAGGATGATTGAAAGCAGGGCAGCCCATAGTGCCAATAGGCCTGGTGCCTCTAACTGTTCACCTCTGGCCCAAACCGATATCTTCGTTGCCCCACCATAGATGATGCCGATAGCCACGCTGAGCAGTGCCACGCCAATCAGCGTCATAGCTAACGTCTCGTACTTGCCGTGACCGTAGTCGTGCGACTTGTCCTTTGGCTTGCTGCTGATGCGGACAAACATCAATACAATGATATCTGTTAAGAAGTCTGACAGCGAGTGGACGGCATCGGCTATCATTGCCGCACTGTGTCCCAGAATACCAGCAACGAACTTGAACACCAGCAGCACTATGTTCACCAGGCCGCCTAACAGTGTCACCTTGTATATTTCCCTGTTTCTTTCCATCTTTTTACGTCCAGAACTCCTTCACTCCTGTATCCTCCATGGTTCCTTGACACTTAGGACACGTCTTCATGTCCCATATCCGGATATGATCGCTGCCACACTGCAGGCACAGACGCCCCACCTCACTTCGATAGGATGGAGCCACATCGGCAATAATCCCGCCTACAACGATGTTCTGAATAGTCTTGCAGTCAGGACATGTCATAGCCGTAATCTGCTGCCGGAACAATCCGCGTCCTTCGTACACATCAGCCTCATAGCTGCATGCCTTACACCGATATTTCCGTTTCCATGCCATACATTCTTATCGGATATTCAGCGGCAAGATGGTTAGATTGCTTCAATATAGAAGCTGAATGGGCGGAAACCGTCGTTGCAGCTGATCATGGCACTCATGGGGTTCTTCATCCACCCGTCGTAGAAGTTTCCTTCGCCCTTCGCCAATGATTCTACAAACTCACGCATGGACCCCCACGCCGAAGGACACATGCCCTCCGGACATTGTCCGTTCTCCGAGATCCATTGCTGTCCCTCCCTCACGTCACAGGTATGCTCGATGGGGTTTTCATACTTCTCCATCAAGTCGGGATAGACGGTCTGACGTATGGCAGTTATTCTTACTCTGTTCATCACTTCGCGCCAGTGCCCATTACTTTCTCACTATCACGCTGCCGCTGGCCTGATGGGTGGCCAGTATCAGCACCTCGGCAATCTGTACGTGCTCAGGTGCATTGGCGGCATAGACAGCTACGTCGGCAATATCGTCACCCGTCAGGGGCTTAATACCTTTATATACGTTGGCGGCACGTTCATTGTCACCGTGGAAACGTGTGTTGCTGAAGTTAGTCTCCACAAGTCCGGGTTTCAGGTTTGTCACGCGGACGGCAGTGTTGGCTACGTCAATGCGCAGTCCGTCGCTCAACGCCTTCACGGCAGCCTTGGTAGCACAATACACATTGCCTCCTGCATAGGCGGCATCGCCGGCCACTGAACCCACGTTGATGATGTGTCCACGATTGCGCTTCACCATTCCTGGTACAACGAGACGTGTCATGGTCAGCAGTCCCTTGATGTTGGTGTCAATCATTGTTTCCCAGTCATCAAAGTCGCCTTCAAACTCTGGTTCCAGGCCGAGGGCCAGTCCTGCGTTGTTGACCAGCACGTCAATCTCCTGCCACCCCGCGGGTAACTCCTGGATATACTTCGTTGCCGTCTCGCGGTCTCTCACGTCGAAGGCCAGTGTCAGAACGTCCGTACCCTTGGCAGTTAGGCTTTTTCTTATCTCATTCAAGGCGTGTTCGTTTCTGCCGGTCAGAATCAGCCTGTCGCCATTCTCAGCAAACTTCCTTGCACAAGCCAGTCCAATGCCGCTTGTTGCACCAGTGATTAATACTACCTTATTCATTACACATTTAGTCTAAGGGAATCTCCGGATGCTGCACGGCTAAGGGCAAGCTATCCTGCGAGAGATAGAACATGTAGAGGATGACGGGCTTCGTGCCTCGGTTCTCGCCGTGATGGATAGTGTTCACCATTTCTACGACGGCCTCGCCCTCATGTACCACTTTCTCCTTGCCATCCTGTCCGATGATGGTCAGTTCGCCCTGTACCAGCACGCCGTAGTTCATTACGGGGTGGTGATGCCATCCTAATTTCTGTCCGGCGGGGAACTCATACTTCACTGCCACCAGTTCAGGGCGACCCTGCAGGTAGTCGGGCAGTTCCACACCGTCCCAGCTCTGTGAGGTACGTATCAGTTCCTCGCTCCTCACCGTCTGGGCGGCATTCTCGCTTTGCGGGCTGTTTTCCTGTACGTTAGCTTTCTTGCAGCCTGTCATGAAGGCTGTTACACCGCAAAAGGCCATAGTGAGTACCAATGGTCGGGTGGCGGTGAGCACCCATACTTTCATCTTTTTCATCTTCGTTCTGTTTTTTTATTGTATTTAATGACTCCCCACCCCTCTATTTTTTTGTATTTAATAATTCCCCACCCCTCTAAGGGGCGGGGTGGCCGTAAGGCCAGGGCGGGGTGTAACGGGTTGGTATCTGATTACTGACCCCACCTCCTGCCCCTCCCCTACAAGGGAGGGGAGAGCTGCAGCCACCGCTGCCCGTAGATGAGATTGACTTTCTAAAAGTGGACTCTTCACCTAATCCTCGCTATCGGTGTGCAAAGATAGTGCAAATCGAGCGAAATACAAAATAAATCTTGATTTATTTTAAATTATCGGACACCAATAATTTTTTTCGTACCTTTGCATCAAGATGCAAAACTGGTAATGCATCTATCGAAAATCCAAGGAACAGGCTTTAAGGAAGAGGATGTCAGTTTACACGATAAACTGTGCCACATAGCAGTGCTAAATCGGCCACATAGCATGACTATCTCACCCAGTTTGCGGAGACTGAAAATTTGAACAAGGAAAGAGGGATAAAGAAATCAAAATTATTCATTACTCATTACTAATTACTCATTAAAATTATGGCAGTAGCAAATGAAATTCCCATGCTTGTAGACCTCTACAAGAACAACAACACCGAGTCGAAGGGTTACGGTATGTACTACCCTCGCATCTTCAA
>CADBHI010000006.1 GCA_902794405.1 uncultured Prevotellaceae bacterium | reverse complement strand
GCGCAGCACCGTGTCTGCACTTGGAACACGCGTATGTGGACGCTCGGTAAGCACATCCTTCAGATACAGGTTGAGGTCTTCCATGCAGTCGCCGCCACAACAGAAAACGGAGAAGACGGCCCGTATAATCTCGCTGTACTGATAGCCTATCAGCTTACTGCGAAGTCCCAGGTGGGAGTCGATTACAGAGGAAAGAATGATTTTGCTTGTCTTGATTTGCAGCACTAAGGTAAGTGAAAAATCTGACATGGCCAAATCCTGAGCCGCTCGGCTTTGCCGCTTGCACCAGCAAGAACTTTTTGTTGCTCAGGTACTTATAAAGAAAGTTAAATTAAAGTGCTGCGGAATTTAGGGTTACTAATTTAAGTTCCGCATGTTCTTTTCAGAGGTGAGAGGATAGTTCTGCCGCTTCATTTTTCATCATTCTTATCTCATCTCTCACCTCTTACCTCTCACCTCTTTCAACTGAAGCTTGCGGAAGTATAATGTCAGGGCAGATACTCCTTGATGGTATTCTTGAACATATTGCCGTACATGCCGAAGTTATACATCGTGGCATGTGAACCCGCGGTGTGCTGGGCAACATAGTAATAGAGGTCGCGCATGCTGCTGTTGTTGTCCCTTTCAACGGCATCGCAGAAGGCGCGTGTGAAGCCATTGGAGAGCCAGATGTTCATCACAGGGTCCATGATGTCAGCCTTCGATGTCTCAGAGGCATTGGCGGCGGTCAGCATCAGCAGTCCGGGCACGTCTTGGTTTGACTCGCCGATACTGCCTGAGTAGCAGGCCTCAATGACCCAGAATATCTTTCTGTATCTGTTGTCAAAGAACATGCTCTTAAGGGCAGCATTCACATCCTTGTCATACAGATTGTGGCGGTCGAGATAGAGCAAGCCGTCGTTGCCGTGGCCGCTCCAGAAGAAGAAGATGTTGTCTTTGTTCGTTGTCTTCAGCACATTGGGTGTGCGCTCAGTCGCTTTTCCGCTTAATATGTTCAGTATGTCAGTTGGGGTCAGCGTGGAGGTGCGGTAGTCAATGGTCACGTTGTTGTACAGGTTCACGCCGCCGGGCTGCACACGCACCTCGTTCGGGTACTTGTTGTGCGTGTCGGTCAGGATGTCACCCTCCATGATGAGTATGATGTGGTCATCGTCGTAGCCGTGTCTCTTCAGCATCTGGTAGATGTCAAGCACGTCGGCCTGATGGCGGTAGTTCTGCCACCCCGTGGAGGCAGCCACCAGGAATGCATAGTTGCCTTCTTTCTCCAGATAGTTGTCTTCTATCTGGTAGGGGTCAAACTCGTCACGCACACTCGTGTTCATCCGCCACAGCTGCTCGTTGTTCGTGGAGCGCTTTCCCTCAGTCAGCGTAATGTATTGCAGCGTGCACAGCGAGCCGTCGGTATCCGTCATTCGCCAGTGCCTGTAGGTGGTGTTCAGCAGTGAGGCATGGTAGCGCTTGTCGAACTGCCATTGTCCCAATGCGCCGCTGACAGAGAGGGGCGTGCCCCGCTGGAACAGCACCATGGCAGCACCGATTTCCTTAGGGAACCATGACAAGTAATAATCTTTGCCGCTGACATCTGATATAGAGGCTATCGAGCCACTGACGTCGTCAGGGTTGAGGGCGAGTGCGTAGGTGACAATGTAGAGCGCATCAAACAGTTGTGGCTCGCCGCCGATAGGGTAGGCGTTGTAACCGAAGCGTGACTGATAGGCAGCGGTGAATCCTGACGTGGTCGACGGGGCGATGTCGACGCCCTCGTAGGCATATTGAAATTTAAAGTTAGTAGTGAAGAGGTCATTGTCGCTCACTGCCGTATTGCTACAGAGGGTGAAGGGATAGTGCATCGCCTTTCCAGGAGCACTAACCTGTTCCGCCCTGATTTTGTCATATTGAACCAGTTCTTCTGGCTTTTCAGGCACAAACATCAGGACGCTCTGGTTCTGATTATCCCTATCAGGGTCATAGTTATCTTGATAGTAGTTGGTCAGGTCTATGACGGCCTGACGCATCGATGCCGTGTTATCGTAAAGACACACCGTGTCGACAGGAAGTCCCGCCTCGCAGGCCAGGAAGCCAAGCCAGTTGCGGAAGGTGGCACCATAACTGAGTTGGGCCTCAGCCGTCGACACGTCGCCACTGTGGACGAGCAGGCTGATGGAGGGGGCATGGCGGGCAAGGGCGAGCGACACCATCACCTCTGCCTGGCCAATGTCGCTCTGTGTCAGGTTGAACACATTCGGCGACTCGGCAAAGATGCGCTGCACCTCGGTCGAGGTGCACTGCGGCAGAATCAGTGGCTTGTGGTGCTTCTCGCACAGCGTGGCTACGGTGTAGGCGTTTTCCGTGCGCAGCGGGCCGATGATGGCCTTGTACTGAGGGTCGGCTTCCACTCGGCTTACAAACTCAGTCAGGCCCTCCACTTTGTCCTCGTCATACCACTCCAAGTCCAGGGTGATGACTTTGTCAAGAAATACTTCATTTTGCTGCCCTATCTTAAGGTTTTCGAGTGCCCAGTTGGCTATATCTTCCCACCGGCTCTGCTGTGAGCCCGGCATGATGACCGCCACCTTATAGGTAACGACTTCCTTATTCTTCTTTATCACGTCGTTGTCGTCATCATCTTTGCATGATGTCAACACGGGAGCAACAATAGCCGCTAAAAGAACAAACAGTTTCAATATCTTCTTCATTTCGCTATTCTCCTTTCCACTTTATCAAATTTAACCTTTTCCCCCTTTCAGCTTTTCCTCATACGCTTTCTCCTTCTCAGTCGCTTCCTGTATGAGCTCTTTCACCTTGTTCTGTATTCTTTCGTCTGTAGCAGGGTTGTCCAGTCTACCATCAGGAACATATCTTAGAAGGAAATTGGGGACAACATAGGGCGAAATATTAATCTGTATGTGGAATTCGCTGTCCAGGCCGAAGCTTTGCCATTTAGGCCATTCGATGTTGAAATACCAGTCTTCCAGGTATTCGTTTAATATTTCCCACAGGGGCAAAACCAGCGAGAAGGGTATGGTGGTCGAATTATTGTTATAGTCCTCATCAACGCCGATGATATCAACATCCCAGATGTCACGCAGGTTATGTACAAAAGCATACATGCCGACATTGGAGCCACCAGCCACGGGAACAAAACAAACGCCATTGGTGTAGCTGTCGTCTTTATGGGCGAGTTGTTCTTTGGGGAACGTATTCAGTACGCTGTCACATACCTGGACGGCCTTGTCGGCGTTGTCGAAGCCTGAATAGTCGTTGGCCAGATAGCATACGATGGGACCGTCGGGATTCTCCAGGCTATAGCCGTCGATGAAGCCCTGGACGGCATCCTCAATCTGCGGGTCGCCCTTCATGCCAGCCACCACCACGGCAGGCTTCTTGCCCAGCAGGCGGCCGGCCACATAGAAGGCACCATAGCGCTGAATCTTAAACGAGTGGACGCGCTGTGGCAGGTCGTGGCCATCGTCCTCAAACGCCAGCACGCGCAGGTCAAGCGCTGCTTTTTCCATGAGGTCGTTCTCTGTGCTGAGCGATTTATTGCTTCTTGACAACTCAGTATAGTCAGAGCCGTTGAGCACAATGAGCACGGAGTCACCACTATCAGGAACCCGAGTGTATATATTGTAAACCTGTTCCGCTGAGTAATCTTTGGACGAAGGGATGACGAAGCTCGTCTTCACATCATGATGGCACATGGCAAAGAACACCTCTGACTTGACTATCATGTCGTTATAGCCATTGTCGCCAGGACCGTTCTTCGAACTGATGAACGTCACATTATGACGGCAGGTTTTCATTCCGCCATCATCATCGTCGTCGTGACATGCGGTGAGAAAGCATGCTGAGGCGCAGATAGCCGCTATGAAACAAATAGAATTCTTCATTTGTAGGTGTAATAACTGGTTCGGAAGGCACGGACAGGAAACCAGTCGGCCTTGTTGCTGTCGATGTCTATAAGTTGGGTTGTGTAGTTCTGGCCTAATGCGAGGACGCTGCCGCTGGTCTGTGACTGTTTGGCAGGAATGAAGCAGTACTGGTCTACATAGTAATAGTTTTCCGTGGGGTACGCCTTGTTACCGTTCATGACGTCCCATTGGCCCCAGAGACCTGCAAACTGCGCATCGAAGCCTGACACCTGCCCCTTGAACAGCGCCTTGGTGTTCATGCCGATATATTCCTTCAGGTTTGAGATGTCTTTCGGCATGGGCAGATACCAGTGGATGGCATGTCCCGCCTGTTCGTCCTTCTCGTTGTCAAACAGGCCGGGATATCGTTCGCGGAACGGGCCCGAGTTGCCATACAGCACATTGGTGTAGAGCATGTTGTCGCGGAAGCGCTCCTCAATATTGTATTCACCGTCCCAGTCGCCCGCTTTCTTTGGCGTACCGAACTGCAGGCTCTCGTTCATGTTGCGGCGCGTCCAGTAGCCTGAGCCTATCTTCACATAGGGTATGCTGACCCTGTTCACGCGGAACACCTCATTGGTGGTGGTCAGGGGCCGGTTCTGCATGGCGATGCCGAAACTCTCGGCATAGAGGTTGCCGTGCACATAGTACAACTCTTTGAGGATGTCGCCTGAGCCGTAGCCGTCGATGGGGTCAACGTACAGTTCGCCCTCGCTGAACGACAGGTTGCACGGTGGCATCTCGCCGTCACCCTTGAAGATGCCCTGCCCGATGCGGGTACGGCCGTCCAGGATGGGGTAGTACACCACGATGCGCTTGTCGGAGCGTATCTTCGGCACGTATTCCTCGCAGATTTCCATGATGGGCGTCTGATTGTCGCTGAGGCGGGCCACGCGCACCAATGAGGCATTCTGGTCCGTACTGAAGTTAGCCAGGCTCTTGTCGGTCAGGTCTATGCGATAGTTGTCGATGCCCAGTTCGCGGTCAGTGAAGCCGCAGTCGCTGCGTTCCGCCATGTCCATGATGTAGGTCAGCACGTCGGCCTTCACCTGCGGGTCGCTGAACAGGTCCCAGATGGCCATGAAGCGGAAGTCAACCACGTCGAGGTCCTTGCGCCGCTGGGCATCGCTCAGGTCGCTGGAGGTCACGCTGGCCAGCCACAGTGTCACGATGTCGCCTTCCAGCACCTTTGAGTCAGTCAGCGAGCGAATGGAATTGATGAGTCGGGTGCGTGTCTCTTGCGAGCCGCCTGACACCTGGATGCTGTTCGAGTTCGAGATGTCGCAGTTCAGGTGTTCGCTAATCTTCTCCTGATAGCCGTTCTTTGTGCGGCCGAACACTTTCTTGCTCGTCTCTACGGTCTCCTTCTGGTATTCGTAGTCGGTACTCTTCTTGAAGGTCAGGCACAGGTCCATCTTGCAGCCCACCGATGCGCTGATGATGAGGTGGGTGCCGTAGGCGTCGATAAGGTCGCGTATGGCCTCTTCGCGTTGAGCCCCGCTCCTGCTGACAACCTTATAAACTGCATCGCTGAATTTTCTGGTGAATGGCAACTCGTCAAGGCTCTTCTCGCCGACGAGGTAGCGGATGGCTCCCTCGTCCATGCTGCGCGTGGCCACCGTCTTCTGCAGGCGGGCATAACTACATACCGACTCGTTGGCCGAACTCTTGTTGATTTCGGTAAAGCGCTTCGTCGTCTTCTTCACGAAGAGGACGTTCGTCTGCGTGGTCATCTCCTTCGTCAGTTTCATTGACATCTCCTGCAGTGACCACGCTGACATGACCTGGAAGGTCTCCAGTGAGCGCACGGCCTCCTGCATGCTGTTGAAGGTGGTGTCGGTGTCGAACTTCTCCAGCTTTACGGGGTCGATGATTCTTCCCCGCAGGCTGTTCAGCGACTTGTATTCGTCGAAGGCGTTGAAGCCCCATCCCACACGGTAGTCCGAAATCGGGTCGGCGTTCTCATCGTCGTTGTCACGGTTCTCGCCCAGCCCCAACTGGTGCACGCGCAGTATCACGTCGTGGCCAGGGTCGCGCTCGCTGTGCACCACGATTTCTGCCATGCGTCCGGCACCGTCGTCGTTGGCCTCGGCCAGCAGTTGAATGATGCCGTCGGCGGGCAGGTTGGTGTGCTGCAGCTGCAGCCAGTCAGCGTTGCAACTGAGCGTCAGCGTTGAGTCCGGCTCGCCCTTGAAGGTGCTGTACAGGCTGTAGTAGCGGCCATAGATGTCAATGACGGCCTCCTCGGCACCGTCGCTCCATGCCACCGTCCAGTTGCTGGCGGGCAGTGGCTCGTCGTGGTCGTCGTGGCATGCCGACATGGTGAACAGCATGGCAAGCGCCATGGCCAGCAGGGTGGGAAGCTTATTCATATCCTATCTCGGTTGTGTTATAGATATAGAGGTAGCCGTCGTCGCGGCGCATTCTGTCCTTCCAGGTGTTATTGTCGAAGTACTCGGGATATCGGTAAGCCTCATCGGGCAGTGTGGTGACGTAGGTCCAGTTGGGCAGGTTGTCGTAGTTGTTCTTGTCCTTCAGATAGAAGTGGTTGAAGTATTTCACCACCCTCACCGGTGTGCCCTTCAGGCTGCCGTCGATGCCAATGCCGCCTGGGCGCTCCAGTCCTGCCACGAGGTGACCAGTCGTATAGTCGGCGTAGGGCGTGGGGGAGGTAGAGAGATTACCGTAGTTTAAATAGATGTTGCCATCATAATTACTAGCAATAGCCCCGAGTTCTTCCACTACGAGCCTGTTCTCGCTCCAGTCCACGGTATAGCTCTTCCCGTTATACACACAGAGGCCCTTGCTTAGCTTCACGTGGCCCTCGTAGATGGGGTAGATCACCCTCACTTTTTCCTTTTCTGTGATATCCGGCACCGGCTCAAGGCAGATGGTGGCCACATGGCGCCCGGCGACGATGACGTCGGTGACGTCAGGGTCGGTGAACGTGTATTTCCTGTCGCCTACGCGGCACACATATTTCCTGGTGGAGTAGGGTATTGTCACGTTGATGAAGTTACGGTTGCCCAACAGCTTTTGCATAGCTGCGGCATTACTGTATACACGCGCCATAATACGCTCCTTTAGTGTTTCGTCTTCTACCAGTTCCCAAATGGGCACTACTCTCATGTTGGTCAGCTCTACATTACTATTTATAAGATCGTTATCGTCAAAGTATACTGAAAGCATCCAACGATCCAGCTCTTCATCCGATATGTTGATGTCTTTACTAGCGAAAGTGGTCGTGCCAATGACGTCGTCGAGTATGCTCATGTCGCCACCGATAATGTCAAGCTTACATTTGCAGTTGCGCATCTCTTCGTAGACAACATCTTGTCGGTTTTGTGAAAAGTGCACTTCAATTAACTTTGCCAACGATGCATCGGCTAGTAATGAGTCACCTCGCAGCTGATTGAACTTGTGTGTTTCAATTTGAACGTCGAGGTCAAGGCGTGCCCCTAATTCTGCATCAATCACCATGTGCGTGCCATATGTTTCAAGAAATTCGTCTACGGAGCGCCAGTCATTGACAGGTTTAGCAGCCAATTGTCTTAACGCTTTGCGGAAACTACTGGTCAGCAGGTTGGGATAATCTTTTATTAGTTCGGTAATATTATCTATCAACAGAGTGTAACGTGCCTTTGGCAGTACTCTTTCATCGTGCAGTATATAAGTTTCTATGTTTCCTTCTTCAAAGACGTGCAATTTTGCATCCACTTCAGCGTTGAATGCTAATAAGATTTGTCCTTTTGCATTGGCACTGAAGTTACTGTTCTGTACATAGTCAACAAAACTCTTGTACACCTCGTGCTTAATTCTCATCTCACTGATACGTTCCACATTGATAAGTGAAAATGAATTCGTTCGTTCGATGTCATCTATAACTGCACGGTTGAGCAACTGACAGCGCACGTAGTTCAGGTTGCAGTATTCGCCACCCACGGCATCGTAGCTGTAGCCCACGGCATGGTGGCGCAGGAAGCTGCGGTGTATGTCTTGTTCCGTTGCTCGCGTGGCGGGTGGCTGTGCCAGCGTGAGTCGTTGTTGTGTGCCGTCGGCACGTGTGACGCTGACGGTGGCTGTGCGCCACTGGCGGTCGTCGTTCTGCTCAACATAGAGGTGCTGTGTTCCGATGGGCATCACGAAGTCAGCCTCGGGTGACGTCACACTGACATTAATCACTGGAGCCAGCTCCGTAGTGCTGTCACTACCCCATACGGCCATGTCGAGCGCTTGGTCGAGAGGTGAAATTGTAATGGCACCGTCAGGCAACTGCTGTTGCCTGACGGTGCCATCAGTAAGGTACTCAAGTTCATCCTTGTGGCAGCCGGAGGCCACCACAAGAAAAACAATGAGTGCAGTCCATCCATGGAGGATGGAACGGTGATGTCTGTTAGGTTCAATCAAAACTGACTCCTTCCTTTCTAAGCATCAAGCCAATGATGTCATTATTTTTCCATTCGGAGATGCTGGCAATATACTGAACCATAATTTTCTTGCTGTTTTCGCCCAAGAGGGACCATATAGGCATCAAGTCACAGCTAACCAGTGTTACGTTGCTGACGTTGGGGTCTTTTTCAAGTTTTAATGAGTTTACCCAAAGACGAACTTGTTCCGAACAGTCATGGTCTTCCTTTTTGAACTGAGCATATACAGCCTCTTGCTCATTAGTGCCACCACCCTTGATGATGGCATCATAGTTGCCGTGCTTAAGAATCTCAGTCATGTGCTTTTTGTATTCAGCTGATACACCAGCCTTCAACTGGAACAGGCCAGTTTTGATTTCGGCAGTCACCTTTGCGGAGTCCATGCGGAACGTCTGATTTGTATTGATTGAATCGAGGATAAAGTGCATGTCGTAAGAACCACCTAGTGTAGCTCTGCTCATGAAGCAGGGACCCAATTGGTTCACGAGATCTCGGCAACGATTCTCAATAGAGGCATCATCCTTGAAGTTGTTAACCTTTTTGCTAGTAACTTCCTTTTCCAAGGTTTCAATCTTACTCATAATTGACTTGTTAATCATGTAGCCGCGGTAGTCTGGTGTTCCGTCTGCCAACTTCTTGGGCATGCCTTCTTCTACCCATTCCTTGTATGCGTCCATAACTGCGCTCAAGTCAAATGATGCCTCATACATGGGGTATTTGGCTGCCACGTTGATGACACGGGCTTTAGTGACGCGGTGCTCATGTGAGTGCAGACCACCACTAATACCCAATTTGAAGGTGCCGTAGGAAATGTCGCAGCTCAGTTTAATGTTCAAGGTGTCTGACTTGTCTTCAAGGCTGTCAACGTTGGCATCCAAGGCCTTTAACTCGGGCAAGAGCGTTTCACTGATAAGGTTGCCATACATGATATCGTCGGTTGCTTTCACAGCGTCGATGGCCTTCAAGTTAAGAATAGAGTAGGTGCCGCGTGTGTAGTTTTTAGGGTCGAAACCATATCCCAGGCCCTTGTTCGTGATAGTGCTAAATCCGTCCATAGCATTGTCCCTATTGGCAACCTGCCTCACCGGAATGACCAGTTTGTCGCTACCGCTTGTCACAGTTACATCGGCATTACGCCCACTACCATCGTAGGACTGCTCTACAAGTATGACGAGCTCTTCATTACCCTTGCCCTTGTTAACCACCAGATTAATCCATTCATTTCCATCAGGTACAGTGGCTACCCATTCGCTATTGCCCTTCACCTTAATCTTGTAGATGCCACCGTCATACTGGGTGGTGATGCCGTCTTTAGTGTAGGTTTCTTCAATGCTGAACTCCTTGTCATCGTCATCTGAGCAGCTGACGGTGCCGAGTCCAAGTACGCAGCAGAGTATGGCGCTGCCCCAGAAAAATTTGCTTTTCATTACTTGTTTGTTTGTTAAGTTAATAAAATGATAATTAAAAATAATAATGTATATGCTTAATCTTAGTTACTTGATGACCACTTTCTTTCCCTGATGGATGTAGAGGCCGGGCTGTGTGGGCCGCTTGCTGAGCCGCTGACCATCGAGGGTGTACCATTGTGGACGCAGGGCGTGCGGTGCGCTGTGTGAAGTATCAGTCTGCACATCCATGATGCCCGTCTCTTCCTCGTCGCTGAAGTTCAGCTTGAACGAGCGGATGTTCGGCATTTCTCCGATTTCTCCTGCGACAAGTCCCTCCAGTTCGAAGTAGGCACGGAAGGAGTTCATCTTGCTTACACCACTGCCGTCTGGGTAGAACAGCTCGTTTCCAGAACCTAACAGTAGCACGTTGGGGTAGGGGGTGCCTGCTGCCCATGTCTTTGGTACGAAGCTGCCACGGAAGTGAATCTTAGGGGGAGTCACTTTGTTGCCATTTTCGTCGGTGACCGTCAGTTCATTGCCATCTTTGTCCTTAACCTCGATGCTCACATCAACAGGCTTTGCGAGCGTGCCGGGGGAGTCAGGGACAAAACTGGCTGAAACAGAGTGGAAGATGGGGTTGCTGATTTCATTGTTTTCATCTTTCTCCTCATTCCATCTGATGATATAGGGCTTTGAAGCGTCCACTTTATCAGCTTCTGCGAAGTTCAGCGACAGTGTCCCATTGCTCTTGTCAAACTGCGCTCCCACAAGTGTCATGGCGGTGTAGTCGCTTAGGGGATTGTCATACAGGTTGGCAAAGGGCAGGCAGATGGTATGCCATTGGCCGTTCTTCGTAAATGTGCGACCTGAAAGCATGAACGATTGCGCACCTCCATCGGCATAATGCGCCAGCACGGCCGTGTTATCTTCGCCATCGGGCAGACTGACGAGGCCACATTTTGCACACTTGTTATAGTTGTTTGGGTCGAAAGAGTGACTCTCTTTTTTGTTACTCGACAGACAGAACTTACAGCTTGAATGATTGACATCATCGATGATGGCATAGCTGTAGGCTTCGTAATCATAGTTTAATTCGTGGTCACACGGCTTCACCATGGCAGCCCATCTACGCAGCGTGCTGATGCGATCATTAGAGCGTGCCTTATAATCCAGATCACTTCCTGCGTCTGCATTAGGATAGAGCACCATGGCTTCGTCGTAGATGGTAATCGGTCCGCTGGTCGGCAGGTTGCTGAAATTGCTGTTGCTTAAATGGCCGCCGTGGCCAATGGCTTCGCCAGGATAACTTTGTGAAGTAATAGCCCTTACCATGCCACCTGTAATGTTGACTATAGCACCGCCGCCCTGATAGGTGGGAAGATCGATACCTGTGTAAGTGTCAGGCGAGGTTAAGTTCGGGTTTTCGTTCAGTTGTGCTCCACCCCCGATGGCAGCAGCATAGTTGCCGGCTTGTGCATATACCTCACCCCCCGTGATGGTGATGGTGGCTTGGCGCTCGCGGGGTTCGGCCTGTGGATATCGGAACAAGTAGCAGCTACCTGACATTCCAGCGCCAATACCGGCACCATAATAAGTATTACCATTAGCATGGACAATGCCACCCTCAATGCGGATGTTGCCAAGGAAATAGGTGCTGTTGCCACCGCCGATGCCAGCACCTCCTACACTGCCGCCAGTGGCAGTGACGTTACCGCTGTGGATGATGATGTTGCTATTATAAACACATTCGTCCGCATCTTCTCTCTGCGACTGGTTATTGTATTTCCATATGACAGCAACTGCACCTGTTCCTATGCCTGCGGCATTATTGCCACCCGTGGCAGTTACGGTGGCGTTGCTGATTTCAATGGTTGAACACACACTTCCATTATCGCCGCCTATGCCTGCGCCAAGGTTGTTGCCCGTCGCAGTGATGTCGCCTCCGAAAAGCCTAATGTCACCGCACTTGTTACTGCCGTAGCCACCTCCGATGGCAGCATAATTGGTAATGTTCTCTGCCGTGGCTACTATCTTGCCTACTTGATTGCCCGTCAAGCTCTGTGCGTACACAGTCAGACTCGAGGCTTCTGGCACATCAATGCCTTGTTTGGCTGTTAGCGTGGCGCCGTCTTTAAGAATAAGGTTCACGTCGCCGACAGTGTAGAGACGCTTGGTGAACTCCTTGGAGGAGGGCAGCACAAACCACTCCTCAGTGTCGTTGCTGGTGCTATTGTAACCCACCCCGAAGGAAGCACTATAGTCATCTATCAGCTTAGATATGTCTAAGCATTTCAGTGGTGTCCCGTCACCGCCGTTTTGGTTCTTATACGTTATTGTGCTGGTAGTATATGGCAGGCGTGCTATTTCCTTCTTGTATATGATGAGACCGCACTTGTCATCGCTATAGTGGATGTAGGCATCGGCCCGGGCATTGGGGTTCAACTCAACATAGTTCTTTGTTCCACCGTCGGTGATGGGCACCGAGTAGCCGTCTTGGCAACTAACATAGATATTGGCCCCCTCAGTAAATTCTGACGACAGCTTTATCTTCTTTCCTGAACTCAGGTAGAGGTTGTGGGCTATGTGTTCATTATATGAGCTTGTGTTGTTCATTATCACAGGGTTGCCATACATGGTGATGGTGCTGGCATTGTTGCCACTGTCATCGCCTACGAAGATGCCTGCGCCACGGTCTTGAGAGCGGTTTTCAGTGATGGTTCCGCCGCCCATCACTAATGTGCCTTTGTTGGTGATGCCGCCACCACCATTTACCGTTGCTTCATTATTGTCAATGGTTCCACCATGAATGGTCAACACGCCAGTTTTGTTACCATTAACATCGTTGTAGATACCTCCGCCGTCATGTGAGCTGTTTACGCTTATTTCTCCACTATTGATGGTGAGTATACCCTTATTGAGAATGCCGCCACCACTTTCATCAGCATTGTTAGTTGTTATCAACACGCCATCAATCTCCATAGTGCCTGCATTCCAGATGCCGCCTCCACGCATTTCCGCACTGTTAGCAACTATAGAACCGCCTGTCACGGTACACGTACCGTAGTTTACCACACCACCGCCACCTTGTGAACTCTTGTTATCATTGATGGTTCCATTGTTGATGGTTAGTGTGCCTGTGGCTGCGTTATAGATGCCGCCGCCGTCATTGCCTTTGTTCCCGCTGATATATGCATTGTTGATGGTGCAGGTACCCTTGTTATAGATGCCGCCCCCCATGCCTGTGGTACAGCCACCGGTGATGGTGCCATGTCCCTCGCCGCCATTATTATCATCATTAATGGTGAGTGTACCACCGTTTTCAACGATAAACACACTGCCGTTGTCGACAGCCGAGTTGAGACCACGACTGATGGTGTATCCATTCAGATTGATGGTGAAATTCTGTCCGTTTGCAATGGTAATGGGACCACCACTTAGGGTAATGTTACTGGTCAGTGTCAGCTTATGCGCTCTTGTGGCTTTATTGAGAAATAATCGGAGTGCCTCCTCACTGTCTATCTCGTCAGGACTGTAAATGGTTATGGTAATC
This sequence comes from uncultured Prevotellaceae bacterium, assembly GCA_902794405.1. Taxonomy (GTDB): domain Bacteria; phylum Bacteroidota; class Bacteroidia; order Bacteroidales; family Bacteroidaceae; genus Prevotella. The sequence continues at coordinate 121,605 of CADBHI010000006.1, read as the reverse complement.
TCACCAAACAACGGGTCATCTAACCACTCTTGTCGGAAATCAATTAAATTATCGTCAATTATTAAATTAAAATTCTGCTGTGGCGGTTTATTGTCGTTGATTAATGAATGCTCAACATCTGACGTCCAACCTTCCACCTTAACAATACAACCTCCATCGCCATCTATGCCGTTAGGTAATGTAAAACGGATACCGCTAGAAGTGCGTGGACGTTCTTGCTCTGGGGCTGAGGGAACACCCTGATTAGGGTGAAGTGGTGTCTTCAGCGTGATGGTTCTTAGTTGTTTTTCAGATTGCAAGTCACATTGATAATCATATGTTCCAGATGAGGTTCCATACACTAAACCATCAGGGAAATAGTCTATCCAGTGGGTCTTCGTATTATTATCCCACCAAAAGCCAATACTATTATCAGCTGCCATCCTCATAGAAGGCAGCAGGCACAGTATGACCACCAGCAGAGATTTCTGCTGCAATGATTTTATGTAGTTAAAAATAACGCCAGCGTTCATATCCCAAAAAACTTCCGTTCTACATTATATTCCTATTCATCATCCCAGTCGCCACCATGACCACGCGACATTGAATCGCCGTTGCCTCCGCCTCTGTATATAAGACTGGCATTGGATCCAATGTTTTTCACCTCATTACTGCTGCCGCAGATGATGCTTGTGGTGGCAGTTCGAATCACAAGTGATTCCGGTTTTGTGTATGGCCTTCTTTTCATAGACATACTGTTTATTACGGTGCAAAGGTACAAAAAAAAGACGAAAGAAGTACTTTTTTGATTGAACAATATCAAAAAAGCGGTATTATTTGACATATTTTTAGTATTTTCCTGTTGTTCTTTGCGCGATTATTTGTACTTTTGCAAAAAAATTGGGAGAGACCGTTATAGAGGTGAGAGGTGAGAGGATAGTTTGCACGCCCAGATGAGATAAGAGATGAGAGCACCTCCCACCTCTGAAAACAACATGCGGAACTTAAATGATATATTTGTTTAATAATTAATTGATTGTAAAGTGAAAAAGAATCTATTCATGATTTCGCTCCTCACCCTGGGGCTCGCCCTGGGCGTCGCCTCATGTAGTGACGACGATGACAAGGAACTCACTCCGGAGCAGAAAGAACAGCAGGCCATCGACCAGATGGAAGTGACAAAGCAGTACTGGACAGTGGTGGGACAGCTCGCCGGCAGCGACAGCTACACCGAGGACTACAAGGGCAAGACCTTTGCCCCCATCATCGGCGAGGCCACCAACGGCAATGAGGCCGTGCGCACCATCATCACCGGCGACCGTGAGACGGCAGCCGTCCGTTTCTGCGGACTGGTGGGCATCGACTCAAAGACCTTTGCCGCCGACAAGGAGTATGTGTGGAAGAACGAGAACGTGGGCACGCTGACCTACAAGCCCACAAGCGGCACATCGCTGGCTACCGTCGATGTGGACATCAAGCAGATGCCCGGACTGTCGCAGCTGGTCTACAAGACCATTGAGCAGGCCGGCAGCAACGGCGACTTCAAGGGCACCGCCTACTACCGCTTTGGCGACGTGGTGAAGAAGGTGGAAGACGGCCAGACTGATTACTGGATTTGCGTGCGTCCCGCCTTTGGCCCCGAGGGCAAGGAGGACAGCCACTGGGTGTCGGTCAGCCCCCTGCATGGCAACTACATCAAGGAGGTGACCAAGCGTGGCGTCACACACCGCCTGCCCGTGAACCTCTACACCGCCGAGGAGCACATGCAGAACCTCGCAGAGGTGCTCTACGCCATGTTCAAGCCTTGCGACTACGACAGCAACCTGTCAAAGGACTACAAGACGCTGAAGTATTTCAACGACTTCGACTACCTGAAGAACTATGAACTGAACAGCAGTGGCTTCTTTGCTGACCAGTACCATAACTGGGGCAATGACCAGATGGTCGGTGGTGATATTCCTGTTATATTCAAGACAGTGATGGGCATTCATACAGGTGAGTTAGCCACCAATCTGGAATATGACTATGGCATCAGCTTTATCTATGACGTGTCGCTGAAGAGTGACGGCGTGAAGATGAAGCGTCGCACTTTCTACGGCAAGAACATGAAGACGGTCATGGAAGATGCGTTTACCGTGCAAATAGCTGAGGGCGGCTTCGACATCGCTAACTACAGTTCAGCCCAGGCCAATTACATTAAGGCTCCTGGCCGTGGGGACAGAGATGTCAAGGCTTTCTTCGTGCGCTACAAGACGGGCAAGGAGCTATGCAAGGGTGCGCAGCCTGCCAAGTATGACAAGCGCAAGAAGCTGACCAACTGCGAAGACGTGTGTGTGTATAACCTGAGAAAGGACCTTGACATAGACAACCTGCGCAACATCGAACCCGAGAAATCCGACCGTGTATACAGACCCCACTACCGCTTGGGCGACGTCTATCAGGATGAGAAGGGAAACAGGTGGTTTGTGGCCAACATGGGTGGCAGTCCCTTTGAGCGCTCCCCCTACTCAGAGTTGATTTCGTTCGAAGGAATGGACGTCGACGTCAACAAGGGCTATGTCAACAATGTGCCCAAACGCGCCCAGGCCATACGTGCCTTCTGCCACCTTTGGAACTACTATAATGCCGTGGCCTCTGCCAATGGCGATAATTTCAACGACATCTCACAACGTCCAGCCAGTTACTTGAACATCCGTAGTTGGGCTGATGTAGATATCCGCAAACTCATACAGCGTTCCAAGGCGGCCAATAATGACCCCAGACAGAGCTCGATGACGGCATGCATCGCCTATTATGACAACAACGACTTCGACATCACGCAGCCCTTGCTCCGTGTCATCATTAATAACCAGAACCAGGCGAATGATATGACCTTCTGGATTTGGGACAGCTATCCACAGGCACCTTCAGCTGATGAGCAGTTCCAGCGTGTGTTTAGCGATAAGCCGCTGCGCCTGCAGGACATAGCCAACCAGGAGTTGGTGGACAAGTATGCCGAAGACCACTACGCACGACAGCCATTACTCATTCCGTCGACGATAGACGGGAAGGAGGGACCTGTGCGTGAGCCGCGCCAGCAGGCTGAGCCAAAGGCCAAGGAGGTGTCCAACTACTTCTACGACAGAGAGTCGTGGAACGCCTTCCGCAATCCCACCTCGATGTGGAACGAGCCGGTCATCTTCCTTCGCATGACGGCTGTCAAGGACCTGGGCGATAACGAGTATAGTGAGAAGACCGTCGACGGCCATACGCTGAGGCTGCTGCACGCCCGCGACTGGAACATTGAGGACGATGACAACCTGCAGGGTCTGATTAATTCTCTTAAAGTGTATTACACAACTTTCGTTGGAGATTCATTTTTCGAGAACGGACAGAAGAGCACATGGCCCACATGGCGCATCTGGCGTGAGCTTGACCCTGACTTCAAGATGTAATTTGCTGCGATAAGGCAACCACTCGCCAGCAGCAAGCCGTGCTGCGGCAGCGGACAACAGTCTTCAAAAATCTAGCCATTGGCGCTAGATTTTTGAAGACTTTTTTTGAGGTGTGTTTAAGAGGGGAGAGGTGAGAGGGGAGAGGTGAGAGGACAGTTCTTCCGCTTCATTTTTGGGTGCATTTAACAATTCGCCCTACCGCAAATGACGGCGCAGCCACTCCCCTCCATAAAGAAAAGGAGCATAACAAGGAGCACTAAGTGCACCTTTAGGCCTTAGTCTCCTAATTTGCAAGTCGTTGGTTGGTGCACCAACCTCTCTGTTCGTGCACCAATGGAGTACTTCGGCCATTACCTTCCATAAATAGATGGGCTACATTCATCTCCACATACTTGTCAACGATCTCGTCGAATGTGGTTTCAGGCATCTGCTCAATAGTCTTCAAGTTGTCATGTAGGTACTCTGCCAGACTGATGACATCGGTATTGTATTTCTTCCCATCGGACGCTGTAAGTTTCAGTTGGGTAGTGTCACTAACCACCTCACTTTGCTCTTTCCGTAACTTTGCCTTGATATATTTCCAGTAGTTGCGGTTTTTCTCATGATCATCTTGTTCGTTGATAGCACTTACGATGTCAAGTATTGAGAACCACCACTGACTTTTTTCTTCGTCCCAGACAGCACGAACTTTATGGTCTTTATAGAAACGGATAGATATCTTGCTCATAATTTGTATCCTAACTTTTCAAAGAGTGACCATTGCTCGTTGGTGGCACATCGTAACCCACCCAACGAGGGTCGTCTTTCAGTTCATTCTCTGCCCGCCATGCTTTTTGGTTGAAAGGAGGATTGGCCATAATGAAGTCAGCCTTCAGGTCCAAAGCCTCCTTGCCTTCTGCCACCAATTCATTGCGCCGTTCAGTAAAGCGGTCGTTGGCATATTTCAGGAAAATCAGGCTCAGCACCACGTGCTTATACTCTGACGGTTCCACAGAGCCACGCAGTTTATTCGCCGACTCCCACAAAGCCTCTTCTATTGCTTTCTCTTTTATCTGTTTCTTTGCCATAGTCGGTTTATATCTTCCATATTTATAGTTTTTATTCCACAAAGGTAGTGATTAATTTTCAATTGTTTTCTATTCTATCCAAACAATCAGATAATTTGGAACGTATTTTGCTATTTTTAACGCCTTCACACTTTTCTGCTGCCATAGGCATCTGCATGTCCTCTTCATCCGGTTTCGGATAGGGTAAGACTTTGGTCTGATGGTCTTGTAGCCAGATGTGGTTCAGGGTGAAGGCGATGGAGTCCAGTGTCTCTTCCCGTTTCGATGGTTTCAGTTCGCACTCCCACACCGTGATGCAATGCCAGCCCATTTCTGCTAACTTCTTCTGTTCCTCCTTGTCACGCTCCTTATTCCTGCGAATCTTAGCTACCCAGAAATCTCTGTTCGTCTTCGGAATCTTACAGCATGCACTATTCGCAATCGTAGATTGTAAATCGTCAAATCGTAAATTCACATGGTGTCCATGCCAGAAGCATCCATTTACAAAGATGCAGGTCCTGTACTTCCTCAGTACCAAGTCAGGATGTCCGGGTAGCCGCTTGTGGTTCAAACGATAACGGAATCCCCTACTCCACAACCCTTTGCGCACAATCATCTCAGGCTTCGTGTCCTTCGACCGAATCGCCGCCATGTTGGCATGTCGCCGAGCTTGCTCACGCTCGACAGAACTGATGCAAGCATCGCCCTGTTCTCGCTTAATCGCAACCTTGGCATGTCGCCGAGCCTGCTCACGCTCGGCAGAGCTGATGCAAGCATCGCTCTGTTCTCGTTTAATCGCAACCTTGGCATGTCGCCGAGCTTGCAGCATAGAGAGTTTATCCATTGTCTGTTTCTTATTTTCTATTTCGCGAATATGCTCGGCAAAGATACGAATAATAACTGAAATATTGCAAATAATCAAGCCAAAAATGATAATTTCTCCATTTGTTCAATAAACAATATTTCTCCGCCATGCAGTGTAAGTAGCTGAATCTCAGGATTATCATGGCGGAGGATTTTTGGGGGACAGAATTTGGAATATGGGAGACAAATAAGAAGGGGGATTTGGAAGAAATGAGAGGCAGCAAACTGATGGAGAGTGGGCAGTAAACGGATGTAAAGTGGGCAGTAAACGAATCTGCGACTTAAGTCGGAAGGTGTTAGAACTTAAGTGGTGAGATTATACTACTTAAGTGGTAGATAGCTGGAACTTAAGTCGCAGATTCGTTTAGTGGCGACTTGGGGGTCGTTTAGCAGGCACTTGGCACGAATGAAATGGCATGAAAAAACTGTGATTTATTTCAACAGATTTCTATGGTCGAACCCTTGGAATCGAGTGGATTTTGCATTACCTTTGCAGCGTTAAAACATTAATGCTATGAGAATATTTGACTATTTTTCGAAAAAGGTGTGGAGACATTCTAAGGATGTTAACACACAGAAGGAGCAGGAGAATCTGCTCTTGGAGCGACTGAAACAGGTGGAGTGTGACTTGGAGCGGATGAAAGCGGAAACTGAATCCGTTAAGGAGCAGGAAAAAGGTTCGACAGCGAAGTCCAAAAACCGCTACGAGGAGCGGCAGCAGGCCATGCTGCAGCCTGTTCACGACATGGCGCAGTTTGTGATGGAGAACTTCGAGTTTCGTCATAACATTGTGCGCGACCTCTATGAATATCGGCGGAAAGGTGGTTCCGACGGATGGAAATTGGTGGACAACAGGCAGATGAACTCCATCAACTGCCGGATTCAGGACGACGGCGAGATTTTTTGTCTTTCCAGCTATGTACGCCAGCGTGTGGAAAGCGATTTGGCGGTGGACTATCATCCTGTACGCGAGTATCTTAACAAGGTACGCGGGCAGTGGGATGGCAAGACGGACCACATTGGCGACTTTGCCCGCCGCATCAGTCAATCGGACTACTGTCAGCAGATGGTGCGCATCTGGCTCCGCGCCGTTGTCGCCCAGTGGTTAGGGACTGACAGTCATCATGCCAATTCGGTGATGCTGCTACTCGTGAGTCAGCAGCAGGGTTTGGGCAAGAGCACGTTCTTCGCCTCGATGCTGCCCCGGGAGATTGCTGACTACTATACGGACGACTTCAACCTGAAGGCCAAGGGCAACGCCTATCGTAAGATGGTGGAGTTTGCGTTGGTAAGTCTGGACGAGTTTGAGAAAATCGGACAAAAGAAGATGCCTGAGCTGAAGTCAATGATGCAGACGACGAAGCCGAGTTTCATTGGAGCCTACAAGAAAAACTTCAACCATCTGCCTCGGATTGCCTCGTTCGTTGGCACCACCAACGAACGTCATGTGCTGACAGACCGCACGGGTTCACGCCGATTCTTAGTCTTAGAGCCCGACGGCATGATCAACGCAGAAGGCATCTGTCACGACCAGCTCTATGCCCAGGTGCTGCACGAGGTGGAGGAGCTACACCTGCCCCACTGGTTCTCGAAGGAGGAAGAGGCAGAGATGGAACGTCACAACAAGGAGTACTACGTGCTCGACGACGTGGAGCAACTTTTCTTGCAGCACTTCACAATTCCGCAGCAGGAAAGTGAGGGTGTGTTCATGAGCGGAGCCGAGATGATTCGTGAACTGAGCAAGCACGCGAAGAAGACGATGGAGCGTGTGACCACCAACAGCTTCGGTCGCTCGATGACACGGTTAGGTGTGAAGCGGGTGGGTCATCACGACACAGATGGATACCTTGTGAAGATCAGAAGTGAAGAGTGATGATTTTCGAAAGTGAGAAGCATAAAAATTGCTCCGTCATCATTCAGCTGAAAGACAGAGACTTATAGCTGATGGCGGAGCAATTTTCTTATTTGTCAATTCTCAATTATGAGGTCATCCTTCCCATCCGTAGCGATAGTAGACATAGGTAGTTCCCTGCTTCTTGGAGTAGTATTTCGAGAACTCCTCAGCCGTCAGGTCGTCGAGCCATTTCTGGGCCCGATAGGTGGTGATGTTCAGCGCACGTTCCATCTGGCGGCGAGTGATGGAATGGTGTTCCTTGAGGTATTCGTCGAGGAAACTGATGATTTGTTCGCGGGTGTAGGGTTTATTCCTGCCTGCTGCCCCTCTTCCGAATTTGTTGCGGGTTGTGGTGTTCTCTTTCAGTTCCTTGACGAAGCTGGGGTCAGGCGTGAACGACACTCCCTGCACCTCCACGTCGTTGGCCGTAATCTGGTTGGGATCGGTGTAGTGCGGTTTTAGGGGATTGCCCTCCTCGTCGTACTTCATCTTCAGCCCCACCTTCATCTGGAAGGTGCCGAGGCCATCGATGCGGAAACGGCGGTTGGCCTTCAGCTGTTCGATAATTTCGTCCTTCAGCACGATGAGCGACGACTGCATCACCGTCGTGTTGTAGGTGTTGTGATACTTCAAGTGGGACAGGAAGGCCTTCTCGTTCATTGTGCCTTCTGGGGTGTGACGCACCTGGTAAGTGGTGTTGCCCTCTTCATCGGGCTTCGGATTTGGGTAAATTCCGTATTTGATTTTGTCAATCATAAGCTGTAACTTTTTTTATTGTAATAACATACGCGTGAATTCCTATACGTTTCCTAAATATACGTTCCTCAACCCCTCTTCGAGCGCCACCTGTTTGGCGGCCTGTAGTGTATGAAGTGGTGTTGGGGGAATATCGTTCATCTTATAACGTGGGAAGAAGCGGCTGAAATGGAGCGGCGCATCGGCAAGGCCGTTGTCAACAAGCCATCGGCACATGCGACGTATCATTTCCATATCATCGTTCACCGTCGGTATGACGAGATTGGTCAGTTCTATCCACACGCCAGCCTGCTTCATGGCCAGAATCGTGTCGAGCACCGTTGAGAGCCTGCCACCACTGACTTTACGGTAGATGTCGTCGCTGAACGACTTCAAATCGATGTTGGCAGCATCGATGAAAGGCAGAAGATTGGCTAAGGGCTGCTGACAGACATAGCCCGCCGTAACGAGGATATTCCACAAGCCAGCATCGTGTGCCAGACGGGCCGTGTCGGCGATGTACTCTATATAGGTGAGGGGTTCGGTATACGTGTAAGCAATGCCTGGACACTGGTGTTTCAGACAAAGAGCAACGACATCGTTTGGTTGGAGATTATAATGGCCAACCTCATGGGGAGAGGCCTGAGAGATATCGTGGTTCTGGCAATTGAGGCAGCGGAAGTTGCAGCCCGTACAGGCTATCGACAGGCACTTAGTGCCAGGATGGAAATGATAAAGCGGTTTCTTCTCTATCGGGTCGATGGCTAATGAACAAGGCTTGGCATAGACCTCGCTGATGAGTCTTCCAGCGTGGTTACGACGACTACCGCAAATACCCGTCTTGCCATCGGTAATACGACAATGATGGGGACAGAGCAGACACTCCACTACCCCACCCTCAAGCTTCTGATAATACCTGCACTCCACCATAAAATAATTCTTAACTCAGAATACTATGGCTTCGTAGACGTAGAGTTCGGCATCGCGCCAGCCGTCCCAACCGAGACCAGCCTTGTCGCGTGAGCAATGAGCAACGAACTCTTCCTTGGTCCAGTTTACCTCGTCGGCTACCTGTGGCAAGAAAGTACCACTGCGACGACCTTTGCGGATATAGATGCCATGACGATGAAGCTGGAACTCATCGAGGCTTTTGATGCGACGCATCGGTGTAAGGACGGAAATCTCGATGTCAATCTCACTCAGTTCTTCTCGACGCAGCGGCAGGAAACGCGGGTCTTCGAAAGCAGCTGCCCGTGCCATCTCGGCTACAATCTTGTAAAGAGGAACATCCTCACCGAAATGTCCGATGCAGCCTCGCAACTGTCCTTTCTTATGAAGGGAGACGAAAGCGCCGCACTTTTGGTTGAATGAAGGGTGAGTGGTGACGGGTGCGCTCGGCCGAAGGACGCTTGCTACCGAAGGGACGCAAGAAGGGTGATGGGTGATGGATGATGGGTGGTCAAGACTGTCACGAATACTATCGTAGGCTATCTGTTTCAGGATGCGCTTATCTTCTTCAGACAGTGAAAAACCCTTTTCATGACGCAGGATGGCAAACGAATGATAACCAACGACTCGGCTTGGATCGTGGTTGTCAATGTCGCCAGAGTTCTGGTACATCAGATGCTTGACCTCATACTGGCTGTCAAGCATCAGCATCAATGTAATAATAGGAAAGGCTCCACAAGCACTCGTTTCCAGATTGCGGATGTTGCTCTTGGCGTTTTCCTGAATGGCAGAAATAAACTGCTCTACATCGCCACTCTCGACGGCCTTCCCTGTCTTGGCATCTACTGCACAGGCATTGCTGTAGGAAGGATAATGCGAGAAGTCGCTACTAACGATGAAAAGATTTTCTCCCGTGAAATAGGGCTTCAGCACCTCAGCCATGCGCTGTAGCTTAGAGTAGTCATTGGTAGAGATAATGACAGGAACGATGGGTGGCACCTCGCGGAAACGGCATTGCAAGAAGGGCAGCTGCACCTCTAAGCAATGTTCGCGATTGTGGGCTTCCGGACGATAAGAAAAGACGTTGTCTGCCTCAATCAGTTGTCTCGCCGTCTCACAGTCCACCTTCACATTGCCCAATGGTGTGGCGTAATAGTCGGCCTCAGTATTGACCGATGCGCCATCGAGCCAAGCATGGTGGCTGGGACCGAGCAGGAAGATACGCTTGTATTTCCGCTCTGGATTAATGGTGGCATAAGCTGAAGCTGCTACATTACCCGAGAAATAATAGCCTGCATGGGGCACAATGAGTGCCGCCACCTGATCAAAGGATGACTTCTTAATGTGTAGATTCAGGAAACTGTCTACCTCATGACTAAGCACTTGAGGGTTAGCCTCATAGAAGCGACCTGCCTGAGTGGCAGGTCTTATCTTTGGCTTTGACACACCCTCGTCTGGAACCATATTAGCCAAACAGGTAAGCCAAGACAACAAGCAAACCCATAAGTACGGCCACACAATAGAGTGCTATTTTAAGCCACTTTTCGATAATCCGATTCCGCTTAATGGCATTCAGACTTTTTTCCTTAAAAAGCGAAGCACCGTCACGCTTGTGATGATGATGATGGTGGTGGTGCTGGTGTTCTTGATTCTGTTCTGCCATTGCTTTTACTTCAGGATATTATACATGAGTGAGGTAAGGGAAATCAGAATACTCGTAGCCGTAAACCAAAGCGTGGTAGAGGTACCGATGTTAGAGTTGCGGGCCTTCACCTTATTGGGCTCTACATACACAATATCGTTCTGCTGAAGATAGTAGTAAGGCGAACTGATGATATTAGCATCATTCAGGTTAAGCGAATGAATCTCCTTTTTGCCGGTAGCATCTTCACGAATGAGCTTGACACTGTCGCGCACACCGTAGATAGTAAGGTCACCAGCCTGGGCAAGTGCCTCAAGGATATTGATTTTCTCGTTACCAACCTGGTACATACCCGGACGTGCCACCTCACCAAGAACCGAAATCTTGTAGTTAGCCATGCGGACGGTCACCACAGGATTCTCATTGGCATTCATATAAGGCTGAATCTTGTCGTGGATCATCTTCTCGCAAGCCGACTTCGTAAGGCCGCTCACATTGAGCGAACCAATGATGGGGAATTCGATAAAACCGTAATTGTCGACCAGATAAGTCTGCAGGGCAGGCTGTGAATATGAGGTACGCGTAGACATGTTTAAAGCGGTCGGCACCGTCTGGTTGAAAGGAGCAGCAGCCTCTGGATTAACCGTACTTACCGTGATGGTCAGCAGGTCCTTTGGCATAATGCGAGCATCATAGAGGTATCTTGATTCCTCTGGAACAAAGTCTTTACTGTTCTGGAAATAAGGAATGTTCTTGGTGTTACCGCAGGAAGCCAGCAGTAATGTAGTTAGAGCCAAAAGGGCATAAGAACTTAACTTTTTCATAATTGAAGTTTGATTATAATTATTTAAAAGGGCCACCATTTTCTCTTAGGGGCTTCGTAATGATCAGCATTGGCAGCCTCTTCGATGAGGTGATGCCACTTACGATGACGGGTAATCATGTGGTAGATAGTTCCCCAGTCGGGAAGTCCTCCCAGGTTACGGTCGTCAATGAAAACGTCGACTTTCAGTTTTCGCGAGAAGTGGGGATTATTGTCCCAAGTCTCTTCAGGGTAGTCGCGGTTGACGGCATAGAACTCAATACCGCGCTCACGGCACCAATTGACGGCATCCTCCAGGAGCTTACCTTCACGTACCGACCACAGGATAATCTTGTGGCGGTCGCGAATCAGCATTTTCAGAGTGTCAACGGCAAAGGGAATCTCCTCGCCTATCTCCGGATATTTATGGGTAACAATAGTACCGTCGAAATCTACCGCAATTGTCATTTACTTCTTGATTGAATCGTCGTCCTTTGATCCATAGTGTGACTCGGCATAGCGGCCATACTGACCGTAGTTGCCGTAGTTGCCATAGCCATAGCGACCGTAGCCATAACGGCCATAGCCATAGCGACCGTAGCCATAACGACCATACTTACCGTACTTGCCGTAACCATAGTAGTAACCGTACTTACGCTTCGACATATCAACGCCGTTAAGTACGACACAAGGATTAGGCAATTTCTGCTCCTTAGCCAGCGTATTCAGCAAGCCGAAGCTTGACTTCGGGGTATAGTCAGCACGGCATACGAAGACGGTGACATCAGCCACACGACCAATCTGCAGCGTATCAGTAACCAGACCCACAGGAGCAGTATCGAGAATCACATAGTCGTAACGCTCACGGAGCAGGTTGATTGTCTGCTCAAAGCAGTCGCGTGCCAACAGCTCAGCAGGGTTGGGAGGTACGGCACCAGCCAACAGCAGGTCAAGGTTCTCATTTACCAACGACGGACATATCTGCTTATTCAAGGCATCTTCAGTCACCTTATCCATTTTAAGCAGGTGGGTAATACCTTCTTTACGGTCAGAGATTCCGAAGAGACGACCCAGAGCCGGCTTACGAATATCAAGACCGCAGAGAACCACCTTCTTGCCCAGCAAAGCAAAGGATACGGCGAGGTTAGCCGCATTGAAAGTCTTACCCTCACCTGCCGTTGACGAGGTAAAGAGAATAACCTTCTGATTTTCCTTGAGCATGAACTGGATATTGGTACGCATGGAGCGGAATATCTCATCAATCTGATTATTCTTGTTTGCCTGTACCACAATACCAGCAGCACTCTTCACGCTATCGCTTGCAACGGCAACGTCGGCCACGATAGGCATCGATGTCAGGCGAGCCACATCGTCGTGTCCTTCAATCTTATAGCGGAAGAAGGCCAGGAGGTAAAGCACGAGCATGGGCAGCAGGAAGCCTATGACCAAGGCAGCCAGCAGAATGATGGCGTTCTTAGGACTTACCTTACCATTAATGAGCGGCTCATCGAGCAGACGACCCTTATCGGCAGTAGCAGCCAGCGAGATACTGTTCTCCTCACGTTTCTGAAGCAGCATGAGGTACAAGCCCGACTTCACATCCTGCTGACGACCAATCTGGGTCAGCACACGTTCCTGAACAGGTGCACTTGAGATACGTCCCTGATACTTAGAATACTCTGACTGAATACCCTGACGGGCAATGTCAGCCGAACGACGTGCCTGCAACAGAGCTGTCTGAATACTGGCTTGCAGGTCGCTGATGGTAGCGTTAAGCGTCTGTACCTGCGGTGCCATCTCACTGGCAGCCTGCAACAGTCGATTACGATTCTGAACAGCCTGGTTATAGTCAGCAATCAGACGTGTAGAAGCAGCATCAGTAAGACCGACGTTCGAGGGGATAATCTGATTATGGTTCTTCGGATTGTTGACGAACTCACGCAGATAGTCAAGCATCTGAATCTGTGAGTTGGCTTCCGAGAGGCGGGTAGAGAACTGGCTTGACATCTGCACCGACTGTGAAGCGTCGACAGAGATGTTCGTCACAGCATTGCGACGCTTGAAACTTTCAAGTTCGCCTTCGGTAGTACCGAGCTCAGCATTGATTTTTTCAATACGGTCGTTGATAAACTCCTCAGTACGAAGGGCTATCTCATTCTTATCGGCATTAGCCTGACGGTTATAGCACTCAGCCAAATGGCGAAGGAAATCCATACCACGACGAACGTTCTTGTCCTTCAGTGTTATTTCTGCAATATCCGTCATCTTGGAAGTAGGACTTACAGTCAGCGAGCCCAGGTATCTGGTAGCAACCTGCATGGGAGGAACCAAAGTTACTTTCGACACTTCACCCACTTCCATCGTACGTCCAGCTGCCTCTGTCAGCGTCATCGTACCAATAGCCGTCTTGAAACTGGCTGGCAGCGCCTTCACAACACGTGAAATTATCTGTACACTACCGCCGTTGAACACCTTACCCTCCATCTTATAACCCTCATCTGTCCGAGTTATCTGCATATTAAGGCTACCAATCATGCTGCCCTCCAACAACGCCTTGTCGAGGCTGTCGAGGCTGGCAGGGTCAAGGTCAACATTTACAGGCTGGTTGCCATAAACAATGAAGTCACGGATACGGCCGTTGGTACGATACTCTGTGTACAGCTTCAGTTCACGAACGACATCGCGAAGCAAAACACGTGACTGGAGCACCTCAATCTCGTTATCGATACCTGCAGAATTGGTCATGAATCCAAGATCCTGCATATTGGCTAACATCTGAGAAGAACGACGTCCTCTCTGATCATCCTCCTTAATGAGCATACGCGACGAGAGCTGGTAAACCGGCTCTGTATAGCGCAGATAAAGCAATGCTCCGCACAGGAAGATAAACAGCGATAAGAAGAACCACTGCCAGTTTAGGACAAGCATTGCAAAGATATTCTGAAAACTAAAGAGCGACTGCTGCTCCTCATCCATTAACTCCTCGATATTCCCGAGAATTTCTTGTTTTTCTTCTAACTTCATATAGTTTTCTTGTATTTCAAATTCTAATGGATATTATAATTGCGGTGCAAAGTTACTACTTTTTCTTCGTTCAAACAAAAAAATATGGATGGAAAAATACTTTTTATGTATAATTAGTGCAGAAACGGCCCTTCAACAGCCGAATATTGCGCTTTAAAAGCCTTGGAATTAACAATCGCACCTCTGTTGGTGCCAAGTGATAGTAGCAGATTGTATTCCTGAAAGCAATCCATAAGGTCTCGGCTTTTCGCATACGCTTGAAGCAACGGATGTGGTTGCGACGGCCGAAATTTCCTCCACTGATCATATCGTTGAGGATGCGAGATTTCCATCGTGCATCGTCAGGTAACAAGACAGCAGGAAAATCAGCGGAGTTCAGTCCTAAACAATCAACTATGACACAACCAAAAGCTCGAAAAGCCTTCAGGACATCCAGCCGGATAAGCATCTGCGTCAGCAGGTCGCGGTCAATGTCAGCATGATGGGCATGGAGGAAAACGGCCCAGTCGCACATCTGCCGAAGTGATACTCCCTCACGGACGAGATGGAAGAACAGATGAACAAACAGGTAAACCACGTTTAGGGTAGGTGGCAGCGTGGGAACCCTGACTCCCGCAGTCTCCACATAGTAGGGGTTGTCCCAAGCCTCAGCCATCAAGGATTCCCAATAGCAGGAATGCCTGCGACTGCCAAAGACGAGTAGTTCGCGGTGCAGGTCGTAGAACACGCCATTACGTTTAAAAGTCTTTTCCTTCAGTATCAGTTTAGGAGGCAGCTCCACATGGAGAGTTTCCTCTACACGGTGACGCCAGTCAGCATAATCACCCCGGACAACGAAATCGATATCGCCCGAAACCCTCAGCAACGGCTCAGGATAATCCACAGCGAGAGTCAGTCCCTTCACTATCAGGAATTCAATGTTGTTTTGTTCCATCCGACTGACAAAGTCGTTTAATCCAACACTGACGGACATATTTGTACGCTGTATCTTTGACAGTTTACCAACATAGCCCAGTATGAGTTTCCGATCAGCATCGACATGCTGTGAAGATAAAGCAGCGACTGCCAAGCCGTCAACTGTCTGTTGGCCAGCAAGTTCCATGAATTGCCGCAGTTCAGATTCCGAGTACGTCCTTTTGAAGGAAGTTCCCCACAAAGCACTACGCAGTAGTTGCAGCAACAACGATACCGAGGATGAAGACTGTT
This sequence comes from uncultured Prevotellaceae bacterium, assembly GCA_902794405.1. Lineage (GTDB taxonomy): Bacteria > Bacteroidota > Bacteroidia > Bacteroidales > Bacteroidaceae > Prevotella. The sequence continues at coordinate 106,031 of CADBHI010000006.1, read as the reverse complement.
TTACATACATCAGTTTCTTGAAGGCTCCAGAAACCAGCGTGACCGCAGTCATCAGTAAGGCCTCAGGTAAAGACAAATATTCACCTTCACGACGTAGCCGATAGTGGAACTTTATACGTGTAAGAAAGTTTCCCATTGTCATGGGGCGTCGTCGATAGCGTGCCAAACATTCGTCAAGCAGGTAACAGTCGGCCCTGCGACTCACTTTCAGCCAGATGGCATAATCGTTACAACGGTCAATATCAACAACCTGCACCATCCCCGTCTTCCAAGCATCATACATCACCGTCAGGCATCCTAACCAGTTATAGCATGACATCATCCTGCGAGTGATATGGCGAGGACCGCTAATCTCCAGTCCTGTGTCCACCCCCTGCCTATCCATCTCCCGATAGCAGGTATAAGAGAAGCTATAGCCATGCTCCTGCATAAACGCAAGCTGTCGCTCCAACTTAAAGGGTTCCCACATATCGTCGCTGTCCAAGAAAGCTATCCATCGGCCACGTGCATGGCGTAAAGCCAGATTACGGCTGGCTGCCGTTCCAATGCGGCTCTTATTATTTATATAATGTACGCGCGTATCAGAAAAAGTCCTAACAATCTCTTCCGTATTGTCTGTTGAACAGTCGTCAACCAATAGCAATTCCCACTGTTGATAGGTCTGAGCCTGTATGCTTCGTATAGCCTCTGCAATATAAGCGCCACTATTATAGGCTGGCATGATGATGGAAACAAGCTGAAGGGCATCGACTGCCCCATGCAGAGTGTCACCACCTAAGCACCAATACTGATAATAACGTATGAACGACTGCTGTTTCAAGGTGTATTCTCCTATTGATCCCAATGACACAGAGCCATGCCACTTGTGCAACACCTTGACCTGCGGGACATAGACTGTCCGTACTTGAGCCTGACGGGCCTTTCTTGACAAGAAACGCTCCTCGTTGTACATAAACATGACATCGTCAAAAAGCGGATGAAGCAACTGGAGCACATTGAAAGGCATGACCAGAAATGCCCCATGTGCCGAATAGACGTAACGGGGACTCTGGAAACGACTTACAGCAAAGAAGTAAATCTTTTTCAGGCGGCTCAGGGCATCGAAACAAGGCGTTGGCCAACGCCAGCCCCTTTTGTACGACTGATAACGCAGCCATTCTGTCAATCGGCTCTCACGATAAGGGATATTGGGATTCTGCCGTTTACCTTTCCCCGTCCTTATTTCTGGGGCAATGATCACATCTGTCCACTGACAAATATCGTCGATACAAAGACGGTCAATGGTGACATCGGAATTGGCAATCACCAGATAGCGAAAGCTGTAATGCTGCAGGGCGTATTCACAACCACGGTTGTTGCCATAGCCATAGCCCTTATTGGGTACGGAGATGAAGTCGGCACCGTTTTCAGTTGCCAACCTGCGGAATTCTTTCTGAGTGTTGTCATCATAATAGCTGTTGACCACCACTACCTTGCTGTTTGCCACCTTCAAAGCAGCAAAGAAGTCGTGGAGGTCAGCCGTGTTACGGTACACTAACACCACAAAGACGAAATCATATACCCCACTATGCTGCATGCGAACCAGAGTTTAGTTGACGTTTCAGCCATAACCAGGCGATCAGTGATAACAAACCCTGTACTGCCGAGGCAACCACATAGGCTATAGCATAGTCCTGCAATTGTGATGACTGCAGGAACAACACCACCAATACAGCAAAGCTAAGGGCCAGTATCAGCATGTTATATGGAATAGCAGAAGCCGCATCAATAGGATTCCGATATAAAAGGTACAAGGAATGAGGCACAACGGAAAGCATCATATAGCAGCACAACTCCTGAGCCGCCAGATACTGCGACGAAAAGAACACCTTGATGACAAGCGACATCAGCAGACAGAACAGCACAGTAAGAACAGTAGACAGCAATAGGTATAGCCACGATAGCTGTCGGATGTACTTAGCCGTTTTGGCAAACGTCCCTGCAGCGATGGCTCCCGACACATAAGGCAGAAGTACAACACCAAGAAAGGAGAACAGCGGTGTCACCATATTGGTGATGGTAAGTCCCACGGAGAAGTAGGCCACATCGGTCATCGTCATCACATTTGACAGATAGACCACAGGAAAAGCCGAGAACGAGAACAGCAGGAAATCGCCTATCAGACGAGGTATCGAATAAGGAACAGCCGTATGAACTTCATGTCTGAAGCTGACCACATGGAAATGACGGAACAAAACCGCACGACTCTTCATTGTCTCACGTACCAAAAACCACACTGCCACCAGCACTCCCGCCACAGCCCAAAGAAGGAACAGCAAACGAACAGAACCGCCACTGGCCAAAACAACACCCGATATCAGCAGCAACTGGAGCGCGATCTGACTGACAGCATAACGTTTGAAGTCCTTGACGCCCCTATAGTAGGCAAAGAGCAATGAGGACACCGCAAGACCAAAGGCATAGGCAAACATGAGAAAATACAACAGGCGGTCGTCACCACCCGTCAGCAGCGAAGAGAGTTTACCGGCAAACAACAGGCCGGGCACCAAGATGATCAGCGTAACAGCCACCACATAGGCCACAGCCACCTGCTGCAGACTGATTTCCCTTCTATAATTGCCCTGACTACGATACATGGCTAAGTAGCGCGGCAAAGTGATACCCATGCCAGCCAGCATGACAAACGACAAGACAGAAGCACTGCGCCTAACCACATTGTAGATACCAAACTCCTCAATACTGAAAAGATTACTCACCAATTTGGTCACCACAAATGCAGATATCATGGTGACAATCTGAGTGACGAAGGTCCACACAACATCCTTTCTGATGGGCGACATACCGCATAATCTATGTTTCATCTGCTGTATCGACGGGGACTTCATCATAGGTGAAATGCAACAAAACATAGAAAAGGAAGAACGCCACGATATAGCTCAGATAGCTATAAAAACTCGTCACGTAGGACCATAAGACATAAGCATAGGCCGAACAGAGCAGCGTCTCACTCAGATAGGCTCTTTTCCACCGTCGAATACGGCAGAACCACAGCTGAGAGAGATAGCCGAAGAGCAACATAAACAGAGGAGCGCCATACACGCCGAAGTCCTCCACCAACGGTCGAAAGGCCGTATAGACATTCGCCTCACCTTCGAAACCGTTCTTCCCAATCACCAAGCGCTCCTGGTAGATGCCCTGTTCACGCTTTTCAATGCCTAACGTATTAGACAAAGCATAGAACGTATGCGCTCCGAAATGCAGTGGTTCCTCGTCGGTTCGCATCTCCGTGAACCAAGTATCGAAACAAGGCAGGTGGCCCGTCGCATAGGCGATAAACTTCTGACTGACAATAGTGGAGGCTTTTTCGTTGATCTGGCCTAAGCGGAACATCATTGTCAGATACAGGAAAGCCAAGAACGCCACTGAACCACCAATGCCCCACAGCCATTTCCTGCGATTGATAACGACAGGTATTCCGTTAGATACACACGAGACAAGGGCTCCAGTAAGGAACAACATGACACTGGTCATGAAATTCATCTTCATAGCCTGTGTCAGTGCCACAACGACTGAAGGCAACAAAGTCAATAGGCAGAGCGCTTTCAGCCGACGATTACCCAAAACAAAGCAATAGCCGCCGTAGAGTGATGCCAAATAGAGAAACACCAATAGTATCTGTGAATACAGCGAGACTTCCAAGGTCTGATCATAGCGGCTCTCAGCCATTTCGTTGCTCATCTCCAACAACGTCTCCAAGCTGAACATCTCGGACAGATCAAAGCCGTTCTGGATAATAGCCAATAACGGATTTCCTGCCGCAAGCAGCAACAGCACAGCAAGGACGACTCCTGCACGCCATTCTGACAGCGTACGGCCCGCATCAAACTCAGCGGTGGCACGTGGCAACACTATAGTCCCCGCCATCATACAGCAGCAGAGTATCACGATATAAAGCAAGCCCATGAAGTAGAACGAGATAACCACCTGCAGCAACGTAGCCGCCATGAACAGCTGCACAGCCCACATGAAGGCAAAAAACCATGCCGGCGTAAATGGTTCCAAAAAACGCCATGCCAACCATGCTAATAATATGCTGAGAATAATTATCAATAGGGCCATCAGCTGATTCCCAAAAATGACTTTAGTTGTTTGTCCTTGTAGAACGCCCAAAGGCTAGTTCCCACAAAGGCCATAAAAAGCCATAACAAAATGATTCCCATGCGATTGGGAGCAGAAGGACGAACAGGCACCGTTGCACTCTGGATCGTGGTAAAGGCTGGCGTTTCTTCCTGAACCCGAGCCTTGGCACTTTGCAGCTGGGTTGCCACAGCCGTATAGGCATTGTACTTCAGCTGCATCTCGTTCTCCAAATCGGTCAACTTCATACGCACACTCTGGAGGATAATATCCTGATTGGCGTCACTAAACGAGGCATACATCTGACGTGCCTTGTCATAATCACGCTTTGCCTCGGCATAAATCTTATGACTATATTCCAAATCTTCCCGTGCCTTACTGGTACGGTAGTTCGTGATAAACTGTTGCAACCGTGATTGAACCGTATCAGCCATCGTCGCACAAATCAACGGGTCCTGATCGGTCACCTGAATCGTTATCACCAGGGTCTTCTTGTCGACAAGACACCGAATGCGACGACCAATCATCTTTGTGACATCAGTTTGTCGACGGGTCAGCCGAAAGGGGTTCACATCCCCGGCCCCTTTAGCAGGTTGCTTCTGGGCATCTGCCGACAACAAGGAAGCTATACCACCAATGACACTCCTTGCTGCAGCACTCCACCAAGGGCGTTTCTGCTCATGCAGAAGATAATCGTAATAAGTCATGGTCAAAGAATCATTGTCACGGTGTACGGGAACCTCAAAAAGACTCGTACGGAAATCGACAGACTTCATCAAGTCGGGATAGAGCGTCGGGAAAAGTGCTTCGCTACCAGTACGAGCCGTACCCATTGTCAGGCCGAAACTGGAAGCCAGCACACTCAGGTAGTTACGTCCCCCAGTGTTGCTTAGTTCTGGTGCCAGCATCACCCTACAAGTATAGCGACGCGGCAAACTGAAAGCATAGATGCAGGCCAGGATAAAGGTTATACCCAATACGCGGTAATAAGCCGTACGATGACGACTCATCGACTGTCGCAACGCACTAAAATCCACAGCCTTGCGTCTCTGTTTCTTGGTCCCGCTTTCTATATTGCTTTGTTCCATGTCTGACTATTATTTGGTAACCATATAGATAATGGTGGCAATCATCGTAGCAATAGAGGCGGCACTGGAGCCAATTGCTAACCACTGGGAAGCAGTCAGTTGCTCACGCTTAGCCTTTGTAGGAACAATGATTTCACATCCGGGAGTAATCTCAGCACCATGATTCACCTGTGCCATCGTACCATTGGGATACACCACGTACGACTTCCGTTTCTTGGCACGTTCACCGAAGCCACCGGCCTGACGCACATACCACTTATAGTCCTTTCCTTCGGTAAAGGCAACCGTATTGGGATACATGACATCACCACTGACCTTGACAGTACCTTCATACTCAGGAATAATCAGACGGTCACCTTCACGTATCACGATATCGGCATCACCACCGGGATGACGCAAGGCTTCATCCAAATGTATACCAACGGCAAAGACATCTGACTTTGCCAGCTTTTCAATAGAAACAGAGTCTTTGTTATCCTGCGTCTGACGGGCTGTCTGTAGGGCCATCTTCAATCGCGCACGGTCTGCATCGTTCATACGGCGTTCTAAACGTGCACCAGCCACATAGGCATCAGAGGTAATTCCACCTGCCCTATTGACAAGGTCGGAAAGACGCTGGTTTTTCTTTTCTAAAGTATAGGTTCCGGCAAAGGCAACTTCTCCTTCGATTGTTACCCTACGCGGAACATGGAAACCGGGACTGCGGCGTACTTGCACAATATCATAGGGCTGGAGCACGAAACCTGGAGTGCCGTCAATCACGAAACCTTCCTTCAAAGCGAAGGAATGGGTGGTAGCCAGTTCAGGACCAGCTGTAATGGCTTTTGTATCCATCAACGGACGCGACACATCGACCTTCACTACCGAGGCAGCATCGGTCAAACCTCCTGCCTGCATCACCAGGTCCTCCAATCTCAAATTGGCGGCCCAGGGATATTCACCAGGTTGCTGCACCTCACCCTCAATGGTGACATAGCGGCTGTTGATGAGGTCGGCTTGAGAGGGTATGAATAAAATGTCCTCGCTGGCCAATGCAATATCAGGCACCGAACCATCAAGGATGCCTGCCACATCGACAGCAATCACCTCGAGAGAACGGTCAGCACGCAGACGGTGCAATACACCACGGGCCGTAAAGGCATCTTCCATCAACCCGTCGGCCTTCTCTATAAGACTGCGCACGGTAGTCACCTGACCACCAAGCTGATACTGACCAGGACGTAACACTGCTCCTCTCACCTCCACCATATTATCGTAGCGGTCGAGCACTCCCTCCACAGTTACGACATCGCCATCAGCCACTTTGAACGTGGTCTGTTCAAACTCATCAACGGTATAGACACTATATCGACCTCCCGTAGAACGTACCAGTTGAACGTTCTTTCGATAGGCATCGCCTGTAAATCCACCAGCGTAACGCAATAAAGTGGAAACGCTTTCTGCTTCACGCATCTCGTAAAACATCGGACGCTTGACGTTACCTTCTACAGAGACCAAGCAATCATAGGCGCCAACTTGAACGACGTCCCCCTCCTTCAGCCTAATATTACCAGCCAATCGACCATTAAGGATGAATTCATAGACATCGACCACAGTTACTAAGCGACCTCCGCGAAGTACGCGGATATTACGAAGCGTACCTAACTCATTGATGCCTCCAGCCGCATACAAAGCATGAAACACACTGGCGAACGCACTCAAATGATAGGTACCAGGCGAACGTACCTCACCCATCACATTCACAAGGATGGTACGTGTCTGGCCGACACTGAGTTTCATGCTGGAACTACTATAGCGGGAACCAAGGCTGGAGCGCAGACGACTGTTTGCGGCAGCCACTGTCAGACCAGCCACATTAACGGGTCCATAGTCGGGCACTGTCACCGTTCCTTCTGGTGATACCGTCAGCTGCCACGACTTCTGAGATGCACCATAGACATCAATAACAAGCACATCGCCCGCTCCCAGAACATAATCCTCAGGAGTAGCGATGTTCATATTAGGCTCAAACGATAGAAGTTTATTATTAAATATGTCGTGACCGAAGATTTTCTTTTCTGCCACCAAGGTGTCGGTCTGCAGCGAGTCCTCCGACTCGGGAAGTACTGAATTATTAATACGAAGACGGGAGCCGCTTTCCATCAGCGGCTCACCGTCCTTATCTCCGGTAGTACGGCTGCGTAGCTGCTTCTCATAGAGAGCCCGTACGCGCCGTATCTGGTCTACTTTCACTCCGCGCTGCATCAACTTGGTCACAATCTGCGACCTGGAAGAGCCAGCACTTGCCTCACGCCTGACCAGTTCCAGCACCTGGCTGTCGCTTATGGTTTGGGCCAGTGCCGTCAGGGGCAGCAGCAACAGCAAAAGCATCCATTTCCTAACGTCTTGCATCAGAGCAGGTTCTTACGCTCTATATCCTTAAAGTAGCGATAGGTTCCTACTTTCAGTTCATCACATGCTGCATCGTCGCAGACAATGATACCATGAGGATGGAGCTGCAAAGCAGAGATTGTCCACATGTGGTTAACAGAACCTTCAATAGCAGCCTGCAGGGCACGACACTTGGCATGACCATTAACCAGAATCATCACCTCACGAGCAGCCATCACGGTAGCCACACCAACGGTGAGAGCCGTCTTAGGCACTTTGTTGACATCACCTTCAAAGAAACGGCTGTTGGCAATGATGGTATCAGTGGTCAGGGTCTTCTGACGGGTACGGCTACCAAGCGATGAGCCGGGCTCATTAAAAGCAATATGACCGTCGGGACCGATACCACCAAGGAAGAGGTCGATACCACCGAACTTCTCTATTTCCTTCTCGTAGGCAGCACACTCGGCTGCAAGGTCGGGAGCATTTCCATTAAGAATATGGATATTCTCCTTTGGGCAGTCGATGTGGTTGAACAGGTTAGTGAACATGAATGAATGGTAGCTTTCGGGATGCTCTACAGGCAGGTCAACATACTCATCCATGTTAAAGGTGACCACATTCTTGAAGGACACCTTTCCTTCCTGATAGGCCTTCACCAAAGCCCTATACATTCCGATAGGAGAAGAACCGGTAGGCAATCCGAGTACAAAGGGTTTTTCTGCCGTTGGTTTTGCAGCATTGATACGTTCAATAACATGATTGGCTGCCCACTGGGACATTAAATCATAATTAGATTCAATAATTACTCTCATAATTCTGTGTTTGTTTAAAGTGGTTATTTATTTAATGATTACTTTCTTTCCATCCTTAATATATATACCTTTACCCGGGGCTTCTATACGCTGTCCTTGCATATTATAATATCCAGCACTTTGCTTTGATGCAGAGATACTGCCAATGCCTGTCTCGGTACCTCCCATGAAATCGAAGGAGATAAGACCATCTTCCGACATGCGAATATTGGTAATGGGTTTGGACAGGGAACGAGAGCCAGAGGCATTGTTATTATGCATAACCGCAGCTGGAGTAGTTGTCTCGGTGAGCGCATCTTTGGTGACACCATCTGCCACATACGGATAAGGTGCAGTACTCATGTAAATGGAGTGATTGTTCCTGTCGTCATATCGATCTGAAGCGGGAACTGCAGCTTCCCATCCCTCATAAGTCATATTATCCGCACAAACAATAGAAAAGCGTCGCTGCTGCTTCATATTGTTGACTTTATTATTATGCCAGTCGGTCTCATTGTAATCGACATGGAAAATCAACAAGCCATTTCCAGGAACATAAGAGTCCCATCCAGAAAACTGCCGGTTTTCCAGAAGCAGATATTCATTGTTTGTATGATGGATAATATAGGCATCGCCACCCTCGGAAATAGCTTTCATGTCAACCACGCTGGTGGGCTCCGTGAGCTCTATAGGCGTGTACCACCCTAACAGCATCTTCTCGAGCGTGGTATAGGAAGGGGGACACCACCCACGGTTGGTGAAGTTGCCACCATCCATAAGATCCCACTCGTCGACAATGGAGTAACCTTTATTATCATCCGTAGGATAAATGTCGGGAAGTCCGAAACAATGGGAATACTCATGACAGATGGTTCCTATGCCCGTATACGATTTATTGGTCATCTTCTCGGAGCTGGAAGAGAAGTAGTTGATGGTATAGCCATTTGACTTAACAGTCGAGAAAGAACCGGTAGAAGGCCACAAAAAGCCCTCGTAACCTTTGACATTTCCAGATAAACCTGCATAAACAAAGATTACCTGATTGACATTACCATTACCATCCCAGTCGTACTGAGAAAGGTCTATTGACAAGGAGTCGAGCAGTTGCTTCGTTGCATTGTAAAACAGCTCATTGCCATGATCATCATCAGTGCCTACCTTTGCGGCGCGATTAATGCGTACTGGTCCATAGATATCGAATCGCGGGTTGAATAGTCCATTTGACTGCGCCCGGAAATAATCCGCCACAGAGCCATTAGCCCGTTTACCATCGGTAAAGCCTGGTTCATTAAACAGTCGGTCGTAATAATCGCGGTCATTGGAGAACACCGAGTCTGAGAACTCCATCAGAATAACCAATTGAGGATAAGTCTTTGAGGCATCCCATTGATTATTATATGAACGCAATATACGCCGGGGGGCACGGGTTGCTCTGGCATCGTCCGCTCCAGCTTGGATGTCAGAAGCACAATTGCCCCTTACCACTTGAAATGCCTCCTCATCCTGGGCATGAGCGACCAGGGGCAGAAGCAACAAGAGGCAGGACAGAAGCCCCAACCGCAGAGGGGTTACTTGGCGCATGGAGTCCATGGTTTAAGTGTCTTGAAAAAGTCATTGCCCTTATCATCGACAAGAATGAATGCTGGGAAGTCCTCAACATCAATCTTCCAAATAGCCTCCATGCCGAGTTCGGGATATTCCACACATTCAATACCCTTGATGCTCGACTGCGACAAAACTGCAGCCACACCACCGATACTTCCGAGATAGAAGCCTCCATACTTTTGGCAAGCATCGGTGACCACCTGTGAACGATTACCCTTGGCAATCATCACAAGGCTGGCACCCAGCGACTGGAACTCATCCACGTAAGGATCCATACGGTTGGCCGTGGTCGGACCCATCGAACCACAAGGATAACCCTCCGGTGTCTTGGCTGGTCCGGCATAGAGCACGGGATACTTCTTGAAGTATTCAGGCATTGGCTCACCAGCATCGATACGAGCCTTCAGCTTAGCATGTGCAATATCGCGGGCCACAATGATGGTTCCTTTCAGGTTGACACGGGTAGAGACAGGATACTTCGACAGCTCCTTGCGAACGGCATCGATACCCTCATTCAGATTAATCTCAATCGTGTTGGGACCTTCGCCAGCCTTAGCATACTCGGCAGGAATCAACTCAGAGGGGTTGTTATCCATCTTCTCAAGCCAGATACCATCAGCATTGATCTTTGCCTTGATATTGCGGTCGGCCGAACAGCTAACACCCATACCAATGGGGCAAGAGGCACCATGACGCGGCAGACGAATGACACGGATGTCGTGAGCCAAGTACTTACCACCAAACTGAGCACCGAGTCCAATCTTCTGAGCCTCAACAAGCAGTTTTTGCTCGAGGTCAATATCGCGGAAGGCACGACCAGTCTCATCGCCTGTGGTAGGCAGCGAATCGTAGTACTTGATAGAGGCGAGCTTCACGGTTAGCAGATTCTTCTCAGCTGAGGTACCGCCAATAACGAAGGCAATGTGGTAAGGCGGGCAAGCTGCAGTACCGAGGCTCTTCATCTTCTCCACGAGGAACGGAATCAGTGTGCCCTCGTTCTGGATGGTAGCCTTGGTCATTGGATAGAAGTAAGTCTTGTTGGCAGAACCACCACCCTTGGCCACCATGACGAAGCGGTATTCGGCACCCTCGGTAGCTTCGATGTCAATCTGTGCAGGCAGGTTGCAGCGGGTATTCACCTCGTCGTACATGTTAAGAGGTGCATTCTGCGAGTAGCGTAGGTTGTCCTGCGTAAAAGTATTATAGACGCCACGGCTCAAAGCCTCCTCATCCTCGAAACCAGTCCACACCTGCTGACCCTTCTCGCCATGAATAATGGCAGTACCAGTGTCCTGACAGAAAGGCAGGATGCCACGGACAGCCACCTCGGCATTGCGCAGGAACTGCAGAGCCACATACTTGTCGTTCTCAGAAGCCTCAGGATCAGTCAGAATCTTGGCTACCTGCAGGTTATGCTCGCGGCGGAGCATGAACTCTACATCGTGGAAAGCCTGCTGTGCCAACAGCGTCAGTGCTTCCTTCGACACCTTTACTATTTCCTTGCCTTCAAACGTGGCGGTGCTCACACCTTCCTTCGAAAGCAGTCTGTACTCGGTTTTGTCTTCGCCCATCTGGAACATCGGGGCATACTTGAAATCAACTACGTTTGCCATATCAATCTTGTTTGTTTTGTTTATGCGTGCAAAAGTACACAAAAAAAGCGAAAACACAAAACGTTTTCGCTTTTTTTATGCAGAATATTACTGGTTGGCATTATATCGTTTAATGACCTGCAACGTGGTACTGTCGCAGCTGAAGACGGAGTTCAGGCCTTGTTGTTCCTGGGCAGGATCACCTACATAGGGGTCGCCTACCTTCCACTGTTCATGCTGCGGTATGGCCTCACCACCCCAAGCCCAGAAATTGCAGCCACCGACAGAAGGCTCACGCTGTATGAACGAGAAAATGAAATCGTAGAAGCGATCGCGTGAAGATGTCGGCGAGCCGGGAGTGAAGCTAAAGCCGTCGCGTGGGTACCCAAACTCTTCAATCACCAGCGGCTTCTGCAGTTCCTGTGCCATCAGGAAGTGTGACTTTAGGTAATCCTGTACCTTCTCGCAGGCACTCTCGATGTCAGTGCTGAGCGAGTCCTGACGTGCCCACCCCCAGTTGTAGGGCCACACATGGGCTGTCAGGTAATCGATGTTCGGATCTTCCGAAATCTGGCGGTATAGGGCAGAGTCCATCTCACAGCCCCAGATGCCCTCCGAGCCAACGGAGATGAGGTGGTTGGGGTCAAGACTGCGTATCAGCGCCGACGCCTCTGCGAGCCACTTGGCAAAGGGCTGCTTGGCCTCTTCACTGAAGGCACGAGGCTCATTACCAATCTGCCACGCCATAATGACCGGGTCATCAATATAATTCAAGGAGGTATAACGGTTCTGTCGGCCTATGATGAAGCGCACATAGTCATAGAACAATTCATGGGCACGTTCATTCATGGAATACTGACTCATTGCCTGCATGAAGGCAGGATAGCCCACCTCGTCGGGACGTGGCTGACGCCCGGCTCCAGCCTGCTCCAAGTAGTAGCCGTAGCCGCCGCTCCACTCCCATGAGTTGTTCAGGTAGAGCACAGCCTTCATCTCCCGCTTGCCCATTTCCATGAGCAGGTAGTCGAGACCAGCCAGCAGTGTGTCGTTATAAACACCGGGGGCCTCTTGTAACGTAGGTTCCACTTTAGTGGCCACGCCTCGTTTGCCATCGCTACCCACCAAGATGCGCAGGTTGTCGAGTCCAAGAGCGTGAAGCTGGTCCAGTTCACGGCACAGTCGCTGGCGATCGCCACCCTGACCTTCCGAGCCCAGTATGGGACCATACCAGAAGTTGGTTCCAACAAACGTATAGGACTCGTCACCAATGATGAATCCCGCACCGCTGCATTTCACGAACTCCGTCTGACTACCGGCATTTTCCGAACAGGCAGCGAGACAAGCCACCGTCACGCCCAAAATAAAGAACTTTAACCTTATCATTTCCAAACCGTTAGGAATAAAATCAATATCCGAATATCTCACTAAGCGACACGCGACGAACAGGCCCATACTGCTGGAGTCCCTTCATATCGAGTTCACGTTCATCACCGAGAATGATGTAACGATAGGGCTTGCGGGCAATCTGCTGCTGCTCGAAATCAACGATATCCTTCATCGTCAGGCGAGGCAGCGCCTCGTATATCTTTTCGTTGATATCGTAGTCAATACCTAAATCGCGCGCTGCAATCCAAGCGTTGATGAGTCCGAACTTCGTAACACGACGGCTGGCTAATTGCTTGGTGAGTCCCTCCTTGGCAATCTGGAACGAAGCATCGCTCTGTGGAATGGTGTCAAGGATGGTGTGGAAGTGGCTAACACAGTCCATCATCTTATCGTTCTGGGTGATGATATGTGTGAAGAAGCTCTCGGGCTCGTCCTTTATAGACGGACGGCTATAGAGTGCCCAGGCATTGTAGGCCAGGCCACGGGTCTCGCGCATCTCCTGGAACACCACAGTATTCATGCCACCACCAAAGTACTCGTTGAACAAGGCCTGAACGGGTTCCTCGGCAGGATTCCACTGACGCTGTTCATTATGGTACATGCGCATGTAAATGTTCTTGGCATCGTAAGGCGCAATGAGAATCTCGTTCTGAGGTGTTGACTCCATCATGTATGGCTTGAAGTCGGGTGCCGGCTTCAGCTCAGAAGCAAGAGTCTGAAGGTGGGGAACCAGCGACTCCTGCAACTGCTGTTCGCTCATCGGACCATAATATAATACGGTGTGCTCATACTGGCTAAGGTTCTTCAGCAGGTCGAGCAACTCCTGCGGATTGGTCTCACGCAGTTGAGCGGTGGTCAACAGATTGCGTACGGGGTTATAGGAACCGTAGATGCCATAGTTGAACAGACGGTCAAAACATGTACGTTGGTCGAGCTTGGCATCGGCACGAGCCTTGTCCACAAGGCTGACATACTGGTCGTAAGCCTTCTGATCGACCTTGGCATTCTGAATCAGGTCCTCCATAAGTGCCACAGCCTCACCCATATTCTCGCTCAATCCAGTGAGGGTGACACTGATGTTGCGGTCACCCACGCTGATATCGAAGTTGCAGGCCAGCTTATAGAACTGCTGCTTCACCTGCTCGGCAGTCAGCTTGTCAGTACCTAAGTAGTCAATATAGTCGGCAGCATAGTCGTAACGCACGTCAGCCAGTTTGCCAAACTCATAGCGGAAGGCCAACTGGAAGCGACCGTTCTCCGTATTCTGGACGTAGACATAGGGAATCGATGGTATGAGGGGGCCAAAGGTAAGGTCGCGCTTGAAGTCGACGAACTTAGGTTCAATGGGCTTCACCTCAGCCTCCTGTATATCCTTTACAAACTGACTCACCGCATCGCGGTTGGCAGGAATCGGCGTGATTTGCGGCTTGTCTATCTTCTTCTCATTGGGGTCTACGCCCTGACGCTTGTAGACGGCAGCATAACCGTCGTTAAAGTGACGGGTGGCGAAATCCACGATTTGCTCCTTGGTCATACCGGCAATACGGTCGAGGCGCGTAGCCTGTTGCTCCCACGTTTTGCCGAGAATGAAAGCATCGACAAACATGCCGGCTCGGGCACGGTTATTCTCTAACGAATTATAATACTGCAACTTCAGGTTATTGATAACCGATGGCAGCAGGTCATCAGAGAACTCGCCCTTCTTCAGCTTGTCTATTTCCTCCAACAGCAGGGCGCGCACCTCATCAAGCGTCTGTCCCTCCTTGGGAGTGCCGGAAAGGATGAATGCCGAATAGTCCATCAGTGTCTCTGCCCCACCCCATGCTTCGAGCATCTTCATCTGCTGGTTGATGTCGAGGTCGATGAGGCCGGCAGTACCGTTGCTGAGCATCGACTCGATGACCTGCAGCGTGTCAGCCTGCAACGAGGCACCACGCTCGAAACGCCAGCCTAACCATAGCTGCTCAGCCTCGGGACCAATGACGGCAGTATCCTGCGGCTCGCTGTAAACGGGCTGTGCAGGGAACGTGGGCTGGGCAACGTCGTCGCCCGGCTGCCACTGTCCGAAATACTTGTCGATGGTTGCTATCACCTCGTCGGGGTCGAAGTCACCTGCCATACAGATGGCCACATTATTAGGCACATACCATTTGGCGAAGTAGTTCTTGATGTTCGTAATCGAAGGATTCTTCAGGTGTTCCTGTGTGCCGATGGTGGTCTGCAGACCATAAGGATGTGTCGGACAGAGCTTACGACACAAAGCCTCATAGAGCTTGCGAACGTCCTGTGTCAGTCCGATATTATACTCCTCATAGACGGCCTCCAACTCAGTATGAAAACCACGAATGACCATGTGCTGGAAGCGGTCGGACTGAATCTTCGCCCAGTTTTCAACCTCGTTCGAGGGAATGTCCTCGGTATAGCAGGTCACGTCGTTCGAGGTGTAGGCGTTGGTACCCTCGGCACCGATGGCAGCCATCAGTTTGTCGTACTCATTGGGGATGAAGTACTGGGCAGCCACTTGGCTGACGCTGTCGATGCCCGCATAGGCCACTCGACGTTCCTCGGGGTCGGTCAGCTTGCGATACTGTTCATAGCGCTGCTCAATGTCAGCCAGCAACGGAGCCTCCTTCGCAGAGTCCGTCACGCCAAACTGACCTGTACCCTTAAACATCAGGTGCTCTAAATAATGGGCCAAGCCCGTGGTCTCAGCTGGGTCGTTTTTAGAACCAGTACGCACAGCAATAAAGGTCTGGATGCGCGGCTGTTCCTTATTCACACTGAGATACACTTTCAGACCGTTGTCCAACGTGTAGATACGCGTCTTGGACAAATCTTTGTCCACACTTTCATACTTGTACTTGCTACATGAACCAAGTCCAAGTACCAAGGCACAAACAGATAAAAGAAATTTAGTTTTCATAGTCTATTTCATGATCTAACTTACTAACGAAGTCATCGAGAACCTCCTGATCTACGTCGCCCATAGCAAACTCCTTCTCGGCATCCTTGCGAATTTCGGCAATCCAGGCACGGCGGGCACGAACATAGTCCTCACGAATACGTTCACAGGCAGCTGCATCGAGCTCATCCAAGTGGTAGTAGTCCAGAATCATCTGGTAGCTCCATGCCCAGCGGTAGTCAGAATAGTGGTTGTTGATGTCGGTAAAACGGTCAAGCACCTGCTGGATGTTATCGATGGCGCCCGACTTAATGTCGCTGATAAGCCGCTGCTCCTCACTCTCAGGCAGCAGCAGACCGCTAAGGTCTACCCACTTACCCTTACCAACGGAACTGACGGGCTGGCCGATATAACCCTCCTTCTGGGCACGCTTCAGCACGGCACCCATATAGATACGCAGGGCAATGTCGTAGTATTTCAGGCCCTTACGCAGCGACGAGGCGTTGATAACGTACTCGTGGAAGTTATAGGATGACACATTGTCGCCCGAGGCTTCACGCAATGTCTTTAGGATCTTGATGCCTTGCATGATTTCACCGACAGTAAAGGGCGACAGCCAGTCGAAGTTGATAATCGACTTACGCGACTGCTTCGAACGCTTGTCACGCTTCGGCCATTTCTTGATATCGCGGTAGAGTCCCACCGTCGTAATATTGCGGCCAGGCACCAGATAGCAATCCTCGCCGTATGCCATCAGATAAGAGAACGGCAGATTACGGGTGTCAGGATGGTGCATCAGCTTACCGAAGCAAACAGAGAAAGCACCGATGGTGGCAGGCATCAGGATATAGGCACCCGAAGCCGTCTTCGTTCCACGCTCCAAGGTTCCGTAGTGCAGCGGTCCCATCTTATAGGCATGGTTCGAGAAGTTGGTATTCGAACCGGCATTGTAGAACGAGAACTCACCGCCAATAAGCAGGCTCGACTTGTGGTGAGAGGCAGAGAACGGACCGCAGAAAGCAGCGCAGGCCTCACCATTGGCCATATAGGAGTTGGCAAAGAACAGGCTGGCCTCAGCCGTGAAACCGTTGGTAATCTGGCAGGCCTCGCCCACGAAGCAGTCCTGCATCTTTACGGAATTATTGATGGAGCAGCCATCGCAGATGATGGAGTTCTCACAGATAACGCCTGTACCAATAAACACAGGAGCATCCATCGACGACATCACCGTACACTCCGACAGGCGCGAAGCACCACTGATTTCGCAGTAACCCTTGATAACGGTATTGGAAATGTCCTTGGCATTGATAATCTTAACGTTGTTGCCAATGAGGCCACGCTCCGGACGACTCACCCGCAGCTCATCCTCAATCATCTGCTGCAACGTCTGCTTCAGCACCTTGTCTCTGTTATGCTTTACCATGAAAGAGGCCATCTGAGAATTCAGCTCACGGAAGATGATGACGTTGCCGTCGCCCATCTCATTCAGCACCGAGATGATGGAGCCTTCGCCGTAGGTGGCGTCATCTGTGGTCTCGAGGGTGCAGATGTTCGAGATGTAGCAGTCGTCTCCGATGGTGTAGTTGTTGATGTAGTTGCCTACCTTTTCTATTAAACAGTCGTTGCCGACCGTAACGTTGCGCAGGGTGGCATCATTGATGCCTGAGTGCTTGAAGAAGCCCTTTGTCACCTCCACCGTCTTGTTGAACTCGCCTAAGCGAATGTCGCCATAGAAGATGACACGATGGAAATTATAGGGTTTAAAGCCTTCGGCTACCTTTACTCGCTGCCAGTCCTCAGCCCAGCACACATTGTTCTCTAATACTTCAATTTCGGTTTGTGTCAGTTGTCTGTAATTACTCATAATCTTGATATAAAAAATCGTTATAAGGATATTTCTGTACGTGCAGCTCGCGCACCTTCTTATACAACTCGCTACGCAGCTCGTCGATATTCTCTTTTTTGCGGGCCGAGATAAAGAGGCAGTCGCCACTCATCTTCGCCATCCACGTCTGCTTCAGGTCGTCGAGTGATATGTTTTCACGTGTCGGTTCCGTCAGGTCGTCCTCGTCCTGTGGCGTCCACGTGTAGGCGTCAATCTTGTTGAACACGATCATCGATGGTGTCTCCGCACAGCCCAGGTCGGCCAGCGTCTTCTCCACCACCTTGATCTGCTCCTCGAAGTCGGGATGGGAAATATCCACCACATGAACCAGCAGGTCGGCCTCGCGTACCTCGTCGAGCGTCGACTTGAACGACTCCACCAGGTCAGAGGGCAGTTTGCGGATGAAGCCCACCGTGTCGGCCAACAGGAAGGGCAGATTGTCGATGGTCACCTTACGGACTGTGGTGTCGAGCGTGGCAAACAGCTTGTTCTCGGCAAACACCTCGCTCTTCGACAACAAGTTCATCATCGTCGACTTGCCCACATTGGTATAGCCCACCAAGGCCACACGAATCAGCCGTCCACGGTTCTTCCTCTGCGTGGTCTTCTGCTTGTCAATCTCACTGAGACGCTGCTTCAACAGCGTAATACGCTGTAGGATGATACGGCGGTCCAACTCCAACTGCGTCTCACCAGGACCACGCAGTCCTACGCTTCCCTTACCGCCACCCGAACCCGAGCCGCCGCCCTGACGTTCCAAGTGTGTCCACAGCCGCTGCAGTCGGGGCAGCATGTAGCGGTGCTGGGCCAGCTCTACCTGCGCCTTTGCCTCAGCCGTCTGGGCTCGCATGGCAAAGATGTCGAGAATCAACGACGTACGGTCCAGTATCTTCACCTGCAGCTCCTTCTCGATGTTACGCAGCTGTTTGGCCGTCAACTCGTCGTCGAAGATGACCATACCTACAGGCTGAGGGGGAGCCCCCTCCCTGCCTCCCCCTTGGGGGAGGGGTTGGTCAGAAGGGCAGCTATAAGCCTTCCCCCCAGGGGGGGATAATAAGGGGGCATTCTCCAGCCACTCGTCGTAGGCATCCTCACAGTCCTTGATATATTGCTTGATTTCCAGAAGCTTACCGCTGCCGACGTAGGTCACAGAGCTCGGACCGCCCACCTTCTGGGTGAACCGTCTGACGACCACTGCGCCTGCCGTCTCAGCCAGAAAGGCCAGTTCATCCAAGTACTCATTCGTCTTGGCCTCGTCCTGCTGGTTGGTAATCAGACCCACCAGCACCGCCGTTTCCGCCTTCGCTTCCGATATGACAAACTCCTTCATTCAGTTAGTTTTTTCTGTAATCGGCTACAAAAGTAATAAATCTGCACGGAATATGCAAGAAAAACTATCGTTTTATTTGGTTCTTTCCACACTTATTCGTACCTTTGCCCACGACAGAAACGACTAAACGATGAAACAGCTACTGATCTTTACCGCATTTGCCCTGCTTGGCATTGGCTTACAGGCACAAACTCAATACGACTATTCCAAACTCAGTACCGAACGACTGAACCGCGGCGTGGTGGCCGTCAGAACGGCCGACGGCAAGGTGGCCGTCAGCTGGCGAACGCTCATGAGCGATGCCAAGGGACAGCCCTACGATGTGTATCGTAATGGCGTGAAACTCAACGCCGAGCCGCTGACCACCGGCGGTACCTTCTTCATCGATGAGCATCCGATAGACGGCGATGCCACCTACGAAGTGCGCATTCCAACAAAAGCCCCCCATTCGGCTCCCGATGGTATAAGTAACACTATAGAAGCCCCCTCGGGGGCCGTAGGGGGGGCTTTCCTCCTTATCCCCCTCCAAAAACCCGAAGGCCGCTACACGGCCAACGATGCTTCGGTAGGTGATGTAGACGGCGACGGACAATACGAGATTTTCCTGAAGTGGGAGCCTTGGAACGCCCACGACAATGCGCACGACGGCTATACGGACCCGGTGTTCATCGACTGCTACCGACTGGACGGCACTCGGCTATGGCGCATTGACTTAGGCCGCAACATCCGCGCCGGTGCCCACTACACACAATTCATGGTCTACGACTTCGACGGCGACGGACGGGCCGAAATGATGTGCCGCACCGCCGACGGCACCCGCGACGCCCAAGGCAGAGTGGTCGGCGATTCTCTCGCCGACTACCGCAACGCCGACGGCCGCATTCTCGAAGGCCCCGAGTTCCTAACAGTATTCGACGGCCTGACAGGCCAAATACTCGACACAAAACCCTACATCCCGCAGCGCGGCAACGCCGCTGTATGGGGCGACAATAAGGCAAACCGTTCCGACCGCTTCCTCGCCGCCGTCGGTTACTTGGGAAAAACTATTGAAGCCCCCTCGGGGGCAGTAGGGGGGGCTTCCGCCATCTTCTGCCGCGGCTACTACACACGGACGGTGATTGCCGCCTGGGACTGGGACGGAAAGGAACTGAAGAACCGCTGGACGTTCGACACCAATGAACCGGAGTGGCGAGGCTATGCCGGACAGGGCAACCATAACCTGCGCATAGCCGATGTCGACGGCGACGGATACGACGAGATTACCTACGGCTCAATGGCCGTCGACCACGACGGACGAGGGCTCTACAATACGGGTATGGGCCACGGCGACGCCATCCACCTCGTTGCAGACCCAAAGACCAACAAGCTATATATCTGGGACTGCCACGAGAACAAGCGCGATGGTTCAGAATTAAGGAACGCACGTACAGGCGAGGTGGTGTTCCAAATCAAGTCGAACACCGACGTGGGCCGCTGTATGGCTGCCGACATCGACCCCACAAGCTACGGCTGCGAGATGTGGAGCATCGACAGTCACGGCATCAGAAACATGAAGGGCGAAGTAGTGGGCAACGGACGACTATCCATCAACTTCGGCATCTGGTGGGATGGGGACCTGCTGCGCGAGCTGCTCGACCGCTCGGCCATTACGAAATATGATTGGGAGAACCAACAAGTTGTTGAGCTGCAACGCTTTGATGGCCAGTTCAACAACGGCACAAAGTCAAACCCCTGCCTCTGTGCCGATATACTTGGCGACTGGCGAGAGGAGGTGCTCGTACGCAACCGTGAGTCCACCGAACTTCGTCTCTACGTCTCGACCATCCCTACTGACTACCGCATCAACTGTCTGATGCAGGACATCCCCTACCGCCTGTCAGTAGCCACCCAGAACGTTGCCTACAACCAGCCCTCCGAACTTGGTTACTACATCGGCCCCGACCGCACCGACTACCTGAAATAGGCCTTCACGTCTCTATTTCTTCAATTCCTCGGCTATGCACTCAGCCATACGGCGAGCGCCACGGGCATTGGGGTGAATCTTGTCGCCCGTCATGTCGTTGGGATCGGTGACAACGGCGTGGAGGTCGATGACCGTCAGCTTATTCTTTTTGGCTACTTGCCGAACGGCAGGTATCACACCGTTGACGATGACGGAGTCGGTGATGCCCCACTTGTCCTCGAAGGCAGGAATGGGAGTACACAGGTAGATTCTTGGCTTCGCAGGGAGTGCCTTCAGCGTGTCGACCATTGCTTGCAGGTCGGTGGCAAACTCCTTGCCATGAGCGTTCCAGTTATAGTCCTTGGAGTCGTTGGTACCTAACTTGATGAGCACAATGTTGGGATTGAAGGCCTGGGCATCACGCCAAGCCCGTTCCTTCATGTAAGGAATGTCGCCTTGGTTGAGCAGCGTACGGGCGCTGACGCCGTAGTTACGAACGTTGTAGCCGCTGCCTAACATGCGCTGCAGCTGTGCGGGATAGCCCTGCTGAGAGGCCATGTCGATGCCCATCCCCTCGGTAATGCTGTTGCCGATACAGGCCACACGAATGGCATCGGCAGCAGGAGCCTTCAGGTGGTTGAACCATGTGGTGAGGTCGTTGAGCATCTGGTCATGATAGCGGAAGTTCGTGCGGAACCCGAAGCCATGGCCTCCCGTGGGATAGACGTGCAGGGCACACTCGTTGCCAGCCCGGCGCATGGCCGAATAATAGGCGATGCCGTTGGTGACTGGCGGCACGGCCTGGTCGTCGTTGGCCATCAGGATAATGGCCGGCGGCGTCTCATGGATACGCACGGCGTTCTGGTTGGAATAGCTGCGCACAAGTTCACGGTTTCCCTTGTCGCTGCCTAAGAATGCGTTGACGGAGCCACTGTGGGTCTCGCGCTCGTTCATCGAGAT
The DNA here is from genome assembly GCA_902794405.1 of uncultured Prevotellaceae bacterium. Lineage (GTDB taxonomy): Bacteria > Bacteroidota > Bacteroidia > Bacteroidales > Bacteroidaceae > Prevotella. The sequence goes on along the minus strand of CADBHI010000006.1, from coordinate 84,040 downwards.
GACAGGATAGAAGAGGATACTGAAGTCGGGGCGGCAGCCAAACTCGCTGTGTGTCGACACCGTCGAGGCTAAATGTCCTCCTGCTGAGAAGCCCATGATGCCGACATCGTAGGGATTGATGCCCCAGACGGCCGCCGAGTCGCGCACGGTACGGATGGCTTTCTGGGCATCACCCACGGGAATGGTGCGGTCGCCGCCCGGCATACGGTAGGTGACAACAAAGAAGGCTATGCCCTGACTGTTGAAATAGCCGGCCCAGTCGTGGCCTTCGTGCTGCGTTGCCAAATGGGTGTAGCCGCCGCCCGGCAGGTCGACGACGGCCCGTCCGTTAGGGTTCGACGGCAGGTAGGCCACCATATTGGCCTTCCCGTCGTCGGTGATATTGACTGTAAACTGTCGGGCAGTCTGCGCCTGCAAAGCAAGGGGGGTAAGTGCTAACCACCATGAGAAAAACGTCTTCTTACTCATATTCCAACACATCACTTAACAATGACTTTCCTTCCGCCACGGATATAGATGCCTTTGGGCAGTCCTTCGGTGCTGGTTGCTGTTGCCTGACGACTCACAAGCCGACCCTGCAGGTCGTAGACGTTCAACGGGTCGCTGTCGGCCAAAGCACCACTAATGCCCGTCACCACGTCCTTCACTACGAGCACACCCTCGCTGATGCGGCTGGTGTCCCAAGTCACACCACCCTGCATGTCAAACGTCGGAGTGCCTGAGAGCTTCGTCGTTTCCGACCAAAGACGTATCTCATCACCCACCTTCAGCGTATGACCCTCAATAGCCTGCACACAGATAGTGCCGTTGATGGTCAGCGTGTTGATACCCTCAAGGGTAGTAGAGCCGCCGTTACGTGCAGCACGTATCACCAGCTTACCACCAGAACCGATGGTTACGTTCTTGTTGTCGAAATACAAAGAGCCTGTAGCGGCAGCGGCCGAATTACCAGGCTGCAGCGTGCCACTGATGTTGACACTCGAATTGGCAAGAGCAGCCTTAGCCGTATTGTTGCCCGACAGCGTGGCTCCGGCTTCAACGCTCAGACGGCCAGTACCTAAGTTGGCTGACGTGCCCAAGCAGAGTTCACCGGCTTTGATGGTGGTAGCTCCAGTGTTGCTGTTGGCACCGTTCCAGTTGATTCTGCCAGCTCCGAGCTTCACGAAATTGGCATTCGAGGTAACCTTCACCGTCGTTGCCCAGTCATCGTCGTTACCAACCTGCCAGGTGTTGGCACCCACACTGGCACCATTGCTGAACGTACAACTGCCGCCAAGCTTGCCGCTACCCATCACCTTACCAATGGTGAACGTCTTTCCGCTGTTCTGCACCTCAACGGTCGCGGCAATGTTCATCGTGCCCTTGGGCATACCACCGCCAGTGTTAAGAGTGAAACGCAGAACGGCAGGATCATCCAAGTTGGACGAAGGCTTCAGCGTTCCCTCGAACTGACTGAAGTCGCACTCTATCGGCGTACGGGTAGCATAGTAGTTGGTACCTTTCTCTGTCACGCAGTTGGCGTTGAGGGTGCCCTTACCCGTCACCTTATTCTTATAAGTAGAACGGTTGGCCATGTTCCATGTGCCTGTCTTTCCTTCCGGTACATAAATGGTGTAGCTGGTGCCGGTGCTCTCGTTAAGCGTACCACCCTGGAACTCCACCGTCTTGGCAGGTGTGCTGGAGCCTGTCACAAGACCGCCAGCAATAACAAGTCGCGTGAGGCTATTGGCCGCATTCAGCTTCAATGTGCCGTTACCTTTCTTGGTGAGCACAGTACCCGAAACAGCCTGAGCCATGATGAAGTCGGCAGCATTGTTGATGACACCGCCCTCGTCGCCTATCATCTGCATGGGCGATCCATTCTCTACCGCTGCCGTTGTCTGCAGGATAGCACCGTTCTCCATCGTAAACAGGGAAGCCTTGGTAGTCAGGCCGCCTAAGTTACCCACTGCAGAATACTGATTGGAAAGTAGGCTGACCTTCGTCGTACCACCCTTCAGGTGGTTACCGCCCGTATAGGAATTCTTGTTGCTAATGGACACCGTGCCCGTTCCCTGATGTACGAACGAGGCATCGCCGCCCCAGCTGCCGTTACCAGTAAAGCTAAAGGAGTTGGTGCCTTCAATGGTAATCACGCCGGGATAAAGGTCGCCATTCAGGGAGATGCTCTTCTGACCAGCCTCATTGTTGAAGGTCACGTCGTCGCCCGATACGAATACGGTCTGTTCACTTCCGATCATGAAGTTCTGGGTCTCGGCATAGTCCCATTTGTTGCCCTCTGATCCGCTCCACTTCACCTGACCGGCATCGCGCAGGCCAATGACCTCCACAATGAGTTTGCCGTCTTCCATGTAAAGTTTCTTCTTAATCGTAGACATGCCCTCGAGAATCAGGTCGTCAAGTTTACCCTCAACGTTCTCCACTTCGCCGATGACATACTTGCCGGGAGCCATAGCCGAGGCACCGTTAGCCAGATGGCCAACCACCTCGATGACAGGCATCAGGTACTCAGGTCCACCCTTTGTCCAGGCGGCCCCAGTTTTGCGCTCTATCTTGAGGGTCTTGACCTTCAGATAGTCAGACGACAAATCGCTGCCAAACAGGTCGAGGACGACACGTGAGCCGAAGCCCAAGCTCATCTCGTCGGCCGTGATGGTACCCTTTGCGTCTTCACCACCAGGACATACGGCCGAACCGTAGTCAGCCTTGATACTCAGGAACTCACCACCGTTGGAATTCAGTCGTGCAAAGCGGTTCAGCCACAACGGCGACTGCTTCATGGTGCCGTCGAAATTCAGCGTACCTCCCCAGATATCAGTATTGCCGGTATGGGTGAAGTCGGCCTTCGGCAGGGTCAGCACACCGTCGCCCTGCTTCACGAGCCGTGCAGCACCGCCGATGCCGCCGCCATCAGCCACACAGTTGTAGGTGGTATAGTTAATCTTCGTATTCTGATTCGTTGACTCACTGGGAGCAGTACCCTGGACCCATGTCGGCACGTTGAAGGTAAGGACAGCGGGCTGAGCGCCTCCCTCAATCGAAACAGTGGTATTTCCCGTTTCGCAGATGATAACATTCTGGCCGTCAAGGCTTTTGCCGACAGTTCCACCGTTGGCAACTTCGGTGCGTCCCGTCATAGTGAGGGGCGGCGGAGCAATGGTAATACCCTCCAACTCACCAAGGAAGTAGCTGGTGTGGGGAGGCTGGTTATAGCCGCACATCTGCCAGACCATTGCATTACGGTACTGATGGTCATGCCAGAGCGTATAGTTACGCCACTTCGTTTCCGTTGGGGTAGAATAGATACGGATGTTGTTATTGCCCGTACGCATGATAATCTCCTCGCGCCAGTCGCCCAGGATGTCACCCTGATAGCAGGGTGTACCCTTTGTGTCGTTATTGGTCATTGAACCTGCACAAGTATAGATAGGTGTCCATGAGCCATACTTGGCTACACAGCCCTCAGTGTTCTTGCCGTTCAGATAGTTGAAGGTCTCCTCACAGAGGTCACCGTCCCAGTAGATGCGGAAGTTGGTATTGACACCCGTTGCCTCAAGTCCGCTGACAGCCTCTCCGGTCACAGTACTGATGGCTCCCTCACGGGAAGAACAGCCTAAACCGCCAGGGAAGCTGTTGGTGAAGTTGCCGGCCATGGCACGACCATCGTCCCTGTCGGCCACATAACGGTGGTAAACCTTCGATGTCGTGGCATCACGATAGTTATTACCCGCATGGTCTTCCATACAGGCATATATCTCCAACCCAGGAGCATAGGGATTCAAGTCACCGACGTGCTCAGCATCGCCGTGGCCAAAGCCGGTAGTCGAGAGTCCCTTGCCGTTGTCGTCGATGACCATCGAGCCGAAGACAATCTCGTCGCGGCCATCCAAGTCGACGTCAGCCACGCAGTAGTTATGATAGCCCTGTCCCTTCCACGGACCATTGGTATTGTTGAACCAGCGCCAGCGCTCCTTCAGCTTGTGGGTCTGAGGGTCCACGTCATAGGCAATCATCTTATGACGGGTATAGATGCCGCGGGCGCACCGAAGAAGTGCTTCGAGGCACGATGGCCGTAGCCGTCGCCCCAAGCTTTGTTGACATCGGTCTCACCGCTTTCCAAAAGCTTCAGCGGATAAGGCAGGCACTCATAGGGCTTACCCGTCTTACCATCCATATATACAAGGTACTCACCCGTAGTAATCACAAACCAGTTGGTGCCGCCACCCGTGGCAGCACGCACATTGGTCGAGGCATTACCCACGGTGTATGTCGTGCCATCGGCCATGTGGATGACCGTACCATCACAGGCACGCATCACCACCTCGGCACAGCCGTCGCCGTCCCAGTCGTAGCCCACGATATTCTGCTCGTTATTCTGGAAGTCACCCATGTTCGGGCCGCAGTTTACCCACCACAAGCGGGTACCGTCCATCTTCAGACACTCGAAAATCGAGTACTCGCCCTTGTAGCCGCCCTTCGGATAGCTGGCGTTCATCTCGCTCAGGTTATCGAACTTCATCAAGATCTCCAGCTCACCGTCGCCGTCAACATCGGCACAGCTGGCGTCGTTGGGAATCAGTGTGCTCTGAATGCCCTCATGCTTCAACTTGATTTCCTTGTAGCTGGTACCCCACGGGGTGACCTCCTTGCACTTCTCCTGTTCCTTGCCGTTCACAACAGCAGCCACAGCATAGGTGCTGGCTGTCGTAGCACCCTTGTCGGTATAGTTCGACACACTCAGGGGAGCGTCGTTCACCTTCACACCGTCACGATACACATTATAGGTAACGTCATAATACTCTTCACCGAAGATGCGCCAGCTCAGGTACACGCCGCCATTCACCTTCATGGCTACCAAGCCACGATCCAACTTGTCGGTGACGCGCTGAGCCTGCACACCGATAGTCATTAGTCCGAAAAGGACTAAAAGTAAGCATTTCTTCATCCTTCTTTAGTTATTAGTTTGTAATTCTGGTGCAAAGGTACGAATAAAAACGAAATTACCAACAGCGTTTTTTGTTTTCTTTCTTCACTTTTTGACAAAAAACGCTGTTGGTAAGGAAGTTGGGGACTATAGGGGCTCTGACGGAACTACTTGGAATACAGCAGACGACCGTCGGGAGTAACGCTCGCAGCACTCATCTTGATACGCGTCTCCTTGCCATTATTATAAAAGGTGGCGGTGAAACGGCCGTCTTCATCGCTGCGGGCATTGGGATTCCAATAGAGGGTGCGGCGGTAGTCGGCTGGAGGATTATCGGCAGGCAAACCACTGAGCCGGCTATAGTCCGGCTGATAGAAGTCGACGGCTTCGTTCATGCCGTGCAGGTAGATATGCCGGTCACGATAGACCACCTGCTTACCGTCGGCAGCAATGGGTACCATCTCGACCGTGGCGTCGGCAAGGTATGCACTCACCACCATCGTCGAGTCCTCATTGCGAGGCTCGTAGTCACTGAAGACACGGATGTCTTGCAAACGCGACAGCTTCAGCCGGTTAAACACGTTAGCCGCCGAGCGCTTCTGCTCACTCTCGCGTACCAATTCTGCCATATCAGTATCAAGATTGCCTGTAGAGTCGTAGTTACGCCAGTAAGTCATCCCGTCCACACGTCCATCGACATTGAAATGTACAGGACGGCCCATGTTACCAAACAGGAACTTGGCCACCTGCAACGGGAACTGGCGCATATCGAACTTGCCGTACGACAGACCGTAATCCGTCAAGTCATTGTACAGGTCGTAGGCATCACGCACATAAGCTGGTTTCTGCCAGTCGATGGCACGGCGGCCACGACGACGTCCCTGCACATTGACATTCTGTAGCTGATGGACATCATTCTCCATCGACAAATCCGACAGCGAGTCCTCCTCTATCGTCACCTCCCACTCGGGGGCATGGTTCTCGTAGTAGTTGTATTTATGGGTAAACACCGGATAGGGCATGTCGCGCTTCACGAAATAGTCGGAATAGGCATCCTCGCGATACACCGTTGCATCGCTACGTGATGTCATGGCCTTACGCAACGAATCCTTCTCCTTATAGGCCTTCAGATTCAGGTAGGTGGCACCGTAGAAAGGTGGTATCTCAAACACGAAGCGTCCGTTCTGGGTCTTTTGCACGCCACCGGCCACCTCGTCGCCTAACATCAGCTCTGCCTCAACTAATACCTCATGCTTCAGGGTGGAATGATCAATGCCCAACATGTCATTGGCATTCTCAATGCCACCAAGTTCTATGGCAGACACCGTCTGGTCGACCGTAGCATCCATGCCGATGTCACGACTGTCGACGATGGCATTCTCCTCGGTGGTCTCTTCAGCCCAAGGGTCATCCTCAGCATTGGTGTTCGACATCGACTTGATGCCCACCATGCCTACACCTTTCTGCCACGACGGCACCTCATCCTGCTCCACCTCAGGGATGCTCAACATCTTATAGACCTCACCGCTAACAGTCATGGTGACCTCTGGCTCGTAACGCGCCTTCCAGGCAGTATCGCTCAACTCCTCCCAGCGGTACTTACGCCAACCCTGCACCATCATCAGCAAGTCTAACCGACTGTTATGCTCCTTATCGTCGCGTTCGAAATAGTACGCCGGATGGGCAATAAAGCCGCGAAGCTCTGACGACAGCAGGAGGTCGGTCATCACATTGCCGTCGTTATAAGTCGGCTCGTCGGTACCCGTGTCACGCACAGACAAAGAGAACGTGGTCTCTGGTTCCAAGTTCACATTGACGGTAATCGGTTCGTAGGGCTGATAGGTTTGTCGGGGATTGATGTTATCGACAATACTGGGGGCAACTACATCGCCTCCCCTCACGAAGAACAGACGGTCGGCCAATATACGGCCGTCACTGTCAAACACCGTCACGTCGTTCACGCCTGTAGGCAGGTCGGCTATCGGTAAATCCACACTAACGGCAGTTCCATCGGCCACCTGACCAAGGGCAATGGGAGTGAAGTGTTCTAAGGCACCTCGACAGAGGATGCTCAGGCCATACTCACGGTCTTTGGGCAGTCCACGGCCACGAATCATAGCACGACCTCCGTCCATCGTCAGCACAGCACCGCTCTGCTCTGCCTTTGGCAGACTGAAGGTATAGCTCTTTCCACGCCAGCTAAAACGGGCTTCCATCCGTTTGCTGCCAGGGGTCACGGTAAAGACGCCACGCCCTTCATGGGTCGTCTGTATGTCGCCCACCTTCTCACCGTTCTGCATCAGGACACCTTTAATATTGACGGCTTCGGTATTCTGGTCTTCCACCGCAAAGGCCACACGACTTTCCAAACCTTCCACCAGCGTTCCGCCCTCAGGATAGAATGTCACGAAGAGCTCATCCTTCTTTGGTTTCTGCAGGCGGGTCTTCGGACGCTGGTACATACGGCGTGCGTCGTAGTCGCCAGGCGTCTCCGGCTTACTATATATAGGTAGCACACGAGAGTAGAGACCATCCCACAAACGGTAATAATCGGCACAGAGCTGGCGGTTCATGAACTTCCAGGTTTCCTGTACCGTATACATGTGTTCCGACACACCGAAGTTCAGCATCCAGCGCGTATAGGCACGCAGTTCATAATATCCGGAATAAAGCGAGTCTTTCAGGGCAAACTGTCCACAGCTATAGCCTTCTGGGGCCACAATCACCTGCTGACGCTCCACTAACATGCCGTCAGGCGACAGCAGTTCAACGTAAAGGATGCGGCTCATGTCGGTAGGCTCCAGGTTATCAGCCCTGACGACATAGGCTTTGTACCACAAGGTATCGCCTATGAAGTAACACTGGTTATCGGTATGTACATATACCTTTTCCTGAACCTGCGACATAGAAGATGCCTCAAGCGCCTGACGGATATCGTCGAGTGAGCCAGCCTGCACATGACTGAAGGCCAGCAATAATACTGACAGAAGGAAGTGAATTCTCATCTTTTGCAAAAGTTTAGTACCTTTATGACGGTAAAACAGGCTAAAAGTTTAATTTCTGAAGCATTTATGCCCATTTCTTTCAAAAAAGCTATACCTTTGCACCCGTTTAGCTCTAATCACTAAACTCCATAATAAAATAATATATGTACAAACCACAGTTCAACAAGCGCCGCGTACTCGTGTTCCATCAGTTTGGGAACAAGGGATGGTCGCTCTTCAGCTGCTTAGGCCGCGAGGTGGTGTGCTCCGTGCTCTCCGTGTCGACGCTTACTTACGCGTCGGCAGAAAGCATCAGCACACATCCCATCGTCACCGACTCCACAGCTGTCAGCACCGCACGGGAACTGCTGCTCGACGAGGTGAGCGTCACCGGAAGCCGAGCGCCCCTGACCAAAAGTCAGGCTGCGAGAATGGTCACTGTACTGGAACGTGCCGACATTCAGCAGGCTCCCGTACAAAGTATTAACGATTTGCTAAAACTCGCCGTCGGCGTCGATGTCCGCCAGCGCAGTCCCATTGGTGCGCAGACCGACATCTCCATCCGAGGCGGCACTCAGGAACAAATCATCATCCTGCTCAACGGCATCAACATCTGCGACCCGCAGACAGGCCACAATACCCTCGACCTGCCCTGCGACCTCTCCGACATTCTCCGCATCGAAATCCTCGAAGGTCCTGCCGCCCGCATCTACGGCACCTCGTCGCTCGTCGGGGCGATTAACATCGTGACTTCATCTGGTGAAGGGTGTTTGGTGAAGGGGGAAGGGAGAAATGTATCGATCCGGACGGAAGGAGGTTCCTACGGATACGCCAACATTGCCTTCAAGTATACTCCCATCACCCCTCACCCTTCACCCATCACCCTTCACCAAACACCCTTCACCAACAGTCTCTCCGCCTCCTACTCCAGAAGCGATGGCTACAGCCGCGCCCGCAGCGGATCGCTGAACTCGGACTATAGCGGGGCGAAGGCCTTCTATCAGGGGCAATACCGCAAAGACGACAACCTCAGCGTCGACTGGCATTTCGGCATTGCCGACAAGGGCTGGGGCTCCAGCACCTCCTACGCCTCACCCAAATGGCAGGCCGACGACCAGTATGAGCACACCACCAAGCTCACCGCCGCCCTCCAGTCCACCCTCTCGCTGGGTGCAGTTTCCCTGCACCCCACCCTCTACTGGAACCAACACCAGGACCGCTACGAGGGCTACCGCAACCAGCCCGACCTCCTACCCTACAACTACAACCGCACCGACGTCGTGGGCCTGCAGCTCAACACCCACTTCGACTGGACATTAGGCCGCACGGCCTTGGGTGCTGAACTGCGCAACGAGAACCTCGTCAGCACCAACCTCGGTGAACCGCTCTCACATCCCCACGCCATCCACGGCACCGACCGCGACTACACATTAGGCCTTAACCGCACTAACATAAGCGCCTATGCCGAGCACAACGTGCTATTGCAGCATCTCACCATCTCGGCAGGCATGGTCGTGGTGAAAAACACCTGGGCCGACATGAACCCCACCATCTACCCAGGCATCGACGCCACTCTGCGGCTCGGCAGCCACTGGAAGCTGCACGCCTCGTACAACACGTCGCTCCGCATGCCCTCGTTCACCGAGATGTACTACAAGCTGCAAGGCTACAAGGCTGACCCGCACCTGAAACCCGAGGAGATGAGTGCCATTGAGCTTGGCGCCTCCCTGCACCAATCACCCTTCGCCCTTCAACTCACATTGTGGAAGCACCATGGGAAGAACATGATAGACTGGGTAATGGACACCCGACTGGGCGACAATGCCGTATGGCAGAGTGTGAACCACACCCGACTGAACAGCTATGGTCTCGAAACAGCGGCAACAATCCACTATCGTCTTTCCACCATCAACTTAAGCTACAGCTACATCCATCAGGAGAAGGACTTGGAGACAGGCTTAGTGTCGCAATACGCCATGGAGTACCTGCGTCACAAGTTTGTAGCTGGTATCCGCATCCCGCTTGTCAGCCATCTGATGCTGAATGCGGACCTGCGGTGGCAGGACCGTGTGGGGCAGTATACCGACTTCGATGGCACCATCTGCGACTACAAGCCATACTGGCTGGTCGATGCCCGTCTGACGTGGCAGAAGCCTTCCTACGAGCTCTACCTGAAGGCCAACAACCTGTTCGACACCCATTACCGCGACTACGGACTGGTGCCACAGCCCGGCCGCTGGCTCATCGCTGGTTTCGCCACCCGCCTATAACAGGTATTGTTAATCACAGAAAACAACCCTCACTTCTCACACTTCTCACACCTAAGTTAGGTGAGGGAGGTGTGAGAAGTGTTACTTAAAAAGTGCTATTTACAATATAAGGGAAAACGGATGTCATGAGACAAAAACGAAAATGAGACATCCCAAGGTCTGGGATTTTCAAAAGACGGTACCTTTCATCCAAAACCCGGTGGGTTTTGATAAAAAGGCGGTGGGTTTTGCGCAAAACCCACCGCCTTTTGGACTGATTCTCTCAAAAATTCAGAGACTACTTCTTCAGCTTGAAGGAATTCTCGATGCTGTTGACCTCTGAGCTGAAGGCTTTGTCGACCCTCAGGCGCTGTTCCACCGTAGAGCAACTGTGGATCACCGTAGAGTGGTCACGTCCGCCAATGAGCTGACCAATGCGGGAGGCGGGCATCTTAGTGTACTTCTGGGCCAAATACATACTGACCTGACGCACTAACACATAGTCGCGCTTGCGGCTCTTGCTGAAAACGTTCTGTTGAGACACTTTGTAGTGGTTACATACCTTCTCCAAGATATCGTCCACCGTCAGCGGATGGTTGTCGATCTTGACGGCACGCTTGATAACGCGCTCAGCATGGCGCATGTCAATCTGAGAGTTGTAAACGATAGAGAACGCCAACAGCTGGTTGACAACACCTTCCAGGTCACGCACGCTGCCGTTCGCATTCTGGGCAATGAACTGAATGACGTCGGCAGGAATCTTTAAACCGTCACGACGGCACTTCGCATTCAGGATGTCGATGCAGAGCTGCTCATTGGGCTTCTCCAACTCAGCAATGAGTCCGCAGGAGAATCGGGTGAGCATACGATCCTGCAACCATTTCAGGTCAACGGGCGGACGGTCGCTGGCCAAGATAATCTGCTTACCTAAGCGGAACAGATGATCGAAGATATGGAAGAACGTGGTAACGGTCTTCTCGGCAGTAGCCCACTCCTGCACGTCATCGACAATCAGCACATCGATGCTCTGGTAGAAGTTGATAAAGTCGTTAACCGTGTTCTGACGACTGGCATCAGTGAACTGCACCTGGAACAGGCGGGCAGAGATATAAAGCACACGTTTCTGGGGGTACAGCTCCTTACAATGCACGCCTATAGCATTAATAAGGTGGGTCTTGCCACAGCCCGACGGTCCATAAAGGAAGAAGGGGTTGAACGTGGTCTTACCCGGATGCTCGGCAATGGAAAGGGCAACGGTACGCGGCAACTTATTGGAAGCGCCCTCGACAAAAGCGTCGAACGTCTTATGGGGATTCAGCTGGGAATCGATATCACCTGGCACCGTATCCATCAAGGTAGGCGACTTATTGACAATAGTCTTGACGACAGGCTCGTCAATCTTTCCGGGCTTCTCGGCCTCTAACTGCTGCGTCAGCTTATGGGCCTTGTCAGTGACGATACGGTAGTTAAGTCTTACATTGGACGGGAAGTGCCTGCTGAGTGCCCAGTACATCAGCCGGATAAAGTGCTGCTCCAGATACTCACAGATATACATGGATGGCACCTGCAAAACCAACATGGCATCCTTCTCCGAGTAAGACTCGAAGGCAATGGGCTCGAACCACGTTTTGAATTGCTGCTCGGTAACATTCTGCCTTATCAAATTGAGACAGTTGCCCCAAAGCGCCGCATGATTGTTCTTCATCTGGCGTTGTAATTTCTTTAAGTTTTTACAAGACTGGGCTTGTGGTTTTACATTTTCGAGTGCAAAGTTCGCACTTTTTTTTGAAATACGCAAATCCTCAAAAATACTACACCGAAAAGTTTCCCACGTAACCTGCTATATTATCAGCACTTAGGATGTTTCACGGCTTTTATCCACAAAAACATCTTGCAAGTATCCAACATTCTATTCATCAGGCATTTACAAAATCTACAATCGGGGTTCCAGAGAATTTTTTATTTGGACAAAATAAAATTAGCGGTCTTTTTTACCGAAAACAGAGAAGTGTACATAACGCTTGGGATGGCTCTTTAAATCAATCATCAGCGAATCAGCATGCATCATGGTCGAATTCAGATTTTCATATAGCTGGGCATCACGCATGAGCAGGCCCAGAGTCCCCTCGTTGGAGTTCAGTTTGGCCGTCATCTGCTCCACATTCTGCAGCGTACGGTCCACCTTAGCCAGCGTAGCGGCCAAGTCAAGCTGGTTCAGGCCGCGGGTCAGGGTATCGGCATTGGCCATCACGTTGTCGGCCTTCCCTACTAAAGAGGGCACCTGATGATTCAGCGATGCCGTCAGCTGGCTCAGTTCCTTCGAGGCGGTGGTCAGTCCGCCAGTGATATCCTCGATGTTATGGAGCGAGTGACTTAACGTCGGGTCGGCTAACAGGGCATTGACAGAGGCTAAAATGGAGTCGAGCTTCGGCAGCATCTTTTCTATCTGGGGCACCATGTTGGCAGCTTTACCCATCAGCCCCGACTGCATAGCTCCCATAATGGTGTCGCCAGGGGCCAGCCGGGCGGCGGTCATGTCGCCTAACTGTAGCTCAAGCTTCACATTGCCCAACAGGTCGCTGGCTATTTCGGCCGTCGTACCCTGCGGCAGCTGTAGTGCTTCGTCGAGTCCCACAACCGCTAAGATGCGGTCAGGACAAGCGTAGTCGCAGTCGATGGAGGTCACCGTACCCACCTTCACGCCATTGACATAGACGGGACTGGAAGCCGACAATCCTGAGACGTCGTTGAACTTCACGATATATGTGTTGCCTGCCGACAGCAGGGTCAGTCCCTTCAGGAACTGCATGCCGATAAACAAGATCACAACTCCTACTATGGCCATTAAGGCTATCTGCACTTCTTTCGTAAAGAATTTCATATCGCGTTACTTTTTGTTTTTTGCCTTTTTATATTCTTTGATGGCTTCGTTGACATCAATCTTCTGCCCATCACGGAAGGCGATGATAAATGCCTGCGGGAACTTCTTCAGCACTTCCTTGCGCTGGTTGTAGATTTCCTGGTAGTTGGTCGAGGCGCCCACCGTATATTTGTACATACCACCTTCTTTATAATAGGTGGCGTTGGTCAACCCCTTCAGTTGACTATCATTTTTCTTCAGCTGTTGACGGCTCACGAGAATCTGCACCTTGAAGACAGGCGCCGACGGGGTATTTTTCTTATCGGCCACAACGGGAGCCGGTTTCTTCTCTTCTATCACAGGCTTTTCCTCGACAGTCTGGTTCTCGACAGGGGCGACGGCACTGTCGGCCTTGTCAACCTCGGGCTCTGGCTCCGGTTCCGGCTCCTGTTTGGGAATGACTGGTTCGATGGGAGCAGGCTTATAAGGAACCTTGATACCTGGCGCCACCTTATTCTTATATGCCACGAAAGCGTTATAGAAGCCGCGTGAGAACTGCCGAACGGCAAGGTCAGAGTTCAGGTACTGCTCCTCGTCGGGCGTTGAGATGAAGCCTAACTCCAACAGACAGGCCGGCATCGATGTCAGGCGCAACACGGCAAGATTGTCCTGCTGCACGCCTTTGTTCTGCCGTCCAGTAGCCGCACAGATATTCTTCTGCATGAACTTGGCCAGCTGAATGCTGTTTTCCAGGTTCTTGTCTTGTACCAGCTCAAAGAGGATGTTGCTCTCAGGCGAGTTAGGGTCGAAGCCTTCATAGTGCTGCTGGTAGTCCTTCTCGTAGAGTATGACGGAGTTCTCACGCTTGGCCACCTCGAGGTTTTCCTCATAGCCATGCCTATTGCCGTCGCGCCGACTGCGCCCCAAGGTATAGGTCTGGTAGCCACGTGAAATCTTCTTGCCGGGCAGGGCGTTGATATGGACGGAGACAAAGAGGTCGGCCTTGGCATTGTTGGCAATCTCGGCTCGCTGCCAGAGTTCCAAAAAACGGTCGGTCTTGCGGGTATATATGACCTTCACGTCAGGACAGTTCTGCTCAATGATGCGTCCGAAAGCATTTGCATAGCGCAGGGTCAGCGTTTTCTCGTACACCGACTTTCCCTTGGCACCAGTGTCCTTACCGCCGTGACCGGCATCAATTACAATCGTAAAGCGCTTGGTCGCTCCATCCATAGACAGGGCGAAACAAAGGAACAGAACCAGTAGAAAAGAACATCTATTCTGTATCATTCGTGCAAAGGTACTGCTTTTATATGAAATAACCGACAAACGTCAGTCGGTTTTATCATTTATTAAATGTAGCTCCACACCTGCACCCTCGCAGTCGGCTCCCATCGGGGGCGTCACCTTGGTAAGCCAGAGGTCGATGGAGGTGATGAGCGGGAAGTCGTGCAACAGGGCGTTGGCGATGCGGCCGGCGACGTGTTCTAAGAGACGAGATGAGGAAGCCATCTCGCGCGAGACGAGGCGGTAGACGGCGGCGTAGTCGAGGGTGTCGGCTACGGCGTCGCTCTCCATTGCGGCCTGCCAGGGATAGCCGATGCGCAGGGTGATGAAAAAGTCGCCACCCACGGTACGCTCCTGTGGCAGCACGCCGTGGAAGGCCCTAAATCTCAGTTTCTCCAGCCTGATGTACGTCTGCTGTTTCATCTAAGCTATCGTTGACATCAACGTTGCCGCCGGCATACTTCTTTAAGGCTCGCTCCACGCCAATCTTCCAGGTGTTGATGCTCTCGCTCTGCAACTGCAGCGAGGCCACGAGCTTGATGACGTGGTCAATGGGCATACGGTAGCGGAGCACGCCGCTGATGAGCTTGGCATAGTTCCAGTACTCGGGGTTGAACTTCTCGCTCAGGCCCTCGACGGTGGTTTTGTAGCCGCGCTTGTTCTCAAACTGGAAGTCATAGCGCTTCGTGCCGTCGGGATTCACCTGCTTGATAATCTTGCCGCTGGTAACGGTCTTGGGCAGCACAATGCCCTCGTCGTCGTCCTGCAAGCCGGTGAAGATCTCGTAGGGACGGCCGTCGAGCAGTCCCACTAAGGCCACCCACTTCTCCTTATTGTTCTGAAAGCGCACCACGTCGCACTCCAACGTCTGCGGACGGACCTCAGTCACTTCAGGGTGATGGTTGCTGAAAGCATAGTCGATTGCCTGCCCAGAAAGCGTCATCAGACAATCGGCATCATTGTCTGACAGATTATCCAAACAGCGGCCAAGTAGTCCGCTGATGCTTTCTTCACTCATCGGGTTCTCCGATTTCTGGCTGATGCGTGCCAATGCCTGGGCTATCCGTGCCAGCATCTCCTTTCTGTTGTTCAATTGTTGTTTTTGTATAGCCATACGATGATAATTTGCTGCAAATATCGGCAAAAAATCTGACTACGCCAAATGTTTAGGGCTTTTTTTGCTATTTTCGGAAAATTTCTTATCTTTGCACCCAAATTGCAAAAGAAAAATGCTTATGAAGAACTTATTGACCCGCCGCAGCATCCGAAAATACGCCGACCGTCCCGTCGACGACCAGTTGTTGAACCGCCTTATGGAAGAGGCAGCACGCACCCAGACCATGGGCAACCTGCAACTCTACAGCGTCATCGTCACCCGCTCCGATGAGATGAAACAAAAGCTGGCGCCCGCCCACTTCAACCAGCCCATGGTGACCGAGGCTCCCGTGGTGCTGACCATCTGTGCCGACTTCAACCGCACCAGCTTCTGGGCCAAATGCAGGAATGCCGAACCCGGCTACGACAACCTGCTGTCGTTCATCAACGCCGCTACCGATGCCCTGCTCTACACCCAGACGCTCTGCAACCTCATGGACGAGGAGGGACTGGGCTACTGCTACCTCGGTACCACCGTCTACCAGCCCCAACAGATCATCGACATCCTCGACCTACCGAAACTCACCTTCCCCGTTGCCACGCTCACCGTCGGCTGGCCCGCCGAGGAGCCTCCCCTCTCCGACCGCCTACCCTTGGAGAGTTTCGTCCATCAGGAGACTTACCAAGACTATCTGAGCAAGGACATCGACACGTATTACTACGAAAAGGAACACCTTGTGGAGAACCAGAATTTTGTCCGCATCAACCACAAGGAAACCCTCGCCCAGGTGTTTACCGACATCCGCTACACCCGTCGCGACAACGAGGCTTTGTCGGAAGTGCTGATCGACACGCTCCGCCGACAAGGATTCTTTCCGTATATCTGTAAGAATATTTCGCCATCCATTTAATCTGCCCTCACAGATATAATTTTTCTTAAATACTTGCATTTTTTACCGATAATTATTACCTTTGCAGTTGCAATGAGGAAATTGGCTCTGATAGTATGCATGTTGTCGGCGTCGCTATATGGCGATGCCGCAATTGTCGTACCCGACTCCATGCTCACCATCGATCACGCCTATTACACTTCGAGCGCCGACACGTCGATAGCCATCATACAGACCATGCGCCAGCGACAAATGGCCCCCACGTGGCAGCTCGACATGGCAGAGGCCGACTACTGCTACGCCACGATGGACTATACAAAGGCACTACAGCTCTACCAAAGCGTCTACAGGAGCGGCGAGGCCAAAGGCGTGCCCGAGATATATCTGGCGCTGCTCGCACGACTGATGCAGACACACGACATCCTGTACAACGAGGACGAACTGGTCACCTATATCTATGAACTGAGACAGGAAGCCCAACGCCGTAAGAACGATGCCTATATGGCAATGGCCGACTTCACCTTGGGCAAGCGCAAGCACTACCATCGCAAGAAGGAGGAAGGCCTGGAGTTGTGCATCAAGGCCATAGACACGATGAAGGGCAGCGACTATTTCCGAAAGGACAACGAGCTGTGTAACTACTACGCCAGTCTGCTGCAGATGTATATGAACGACGGCCGTTACGACGATGCCCTCCGCATGTCGCTGCTTCAGGAAGAGGCGGTATTACGCATCAAAGGTGTCAATGTCAACAACAAGGAGACGCTACGCTACGTCTACGCCCTGCGTGCTTCTCTGTTAGCCAAGGCCGGCCGTACCGAGGAGGCCAACCTGACATACGATAATTGGAAAAAGCAACCTGGCGGCAACTGCATCGTTGACAAGCCCATCCTCGACTACCTTATTATATACAAGCACTATCAGGAAGCCCACGACCTCATACACGCCTACCACGACATATTGAAGAATCAGAAAGACAATTACTCCTACCGCATGATCACCTTGCTGACAACGGCAGCACAGGTGGAGGGAGCCTTAGGCAACATTGACGAGGCAAACAAGCACTGCCAGGAAATCAAGACCATTGCCGACAGCATGCATATCAGCAAGTCGAATAGTCTGATGGAGACCTCATGGAACCTGATACAGACGAAAGAGGACGTCGTCAAGAAGAACATCATTCTCAATGCGCTGGGTGCCATCCTCATCATCGGCATGGTGATGGGTGCCATGATTCTCTATTACACCCGCCGCCTACGCCATAGCAACGCGGCCCTCTTCAAGGCTCTGAACAGCCTCGAAGCCTACAGAAACCGGACCATCGCCCCCACCCAAGAGCCCATCAGCCCCATAGACCCCATTAACCCCATAGCCCCCACTCCCCCCACAACTTCCCCAACCTCCCCCGACGAAAACGAGCGCCTCTTCGTGGAACTTGACAGCCAGATCACCCGCGACCGCCTGTTCCTCAAGCCTAATTTTGGCCGCGACGATATGGCACGCCTCATCGGGGTCGACAAAAACCGCATCGGACATATCATGTCACGCTATTCCTCTGCTTCCAACGCATCGGTCTACATCAATACCAAACGAGTGGAGTATGGTGCCAAGCTTTTATTGAAGCATCCGGAGTACACCATCGCCGCCATTGCCACCGAATGTGGCATGAACAACACGGTAACCTTTAACCGCACTTTCAAGGAAGTTTACGGAATGACACCGTCAGAATACCGCGAAACATCGGAAAAAAGCAGCTAAATATCAAACAAACCGCAGGAAAGCGCAACACTTTGACTATCAGAGTGAATTGACAAATTGTTATGGCTACGACGGACGAATTGTTGTAACTCCGAGACAAAATATTAAGACTAAGGCGCACATGCGCGTATATATATAAAAGAAAAATCGTATCTTTGCATTTTAAATAATTGTCATTGAAGCAAAGAAACGATGAAAAAGGACAGAACCATAGAGCATGACAACGCTTTTCGCCTGCTAATGACGAGAAGTCTGCCATTGGCATCTGCTGCAAGAAGACTCTTCTTCGTAGGAGTTCTTGCATGCTTGTCCTATAGTAACATCTTTGCTGCTACCACTCTGTTCGTCGACTCTGCATTCTACAGCAAATACCCATACATCCGCTTTGTCGGCAGCGACGAGGGCAACGCTATCTCCGATGACACGTTCTACGCCATTGCCGCCAAGATCGGCTTTGCCGTCAACAAGACAGAACCGGCAGCAGGAAACCAATACTTAGAGGAACTGGAGAACCTTGTGTTGCCAAGAATCAACCAAGACAGTCTGGAGCTGGCCTTTATGATGGTCAGGGGTGCCGCATCGCCTGATGGCCCATACGACAAGAACAAAGTGTTAGGCGAAAAACGTGCCCAGTGGCTGTTCGACTTCCTCCGCCAGCATCTGCGGTTCCCCGTCAACGAGAAGACCTTCCATTTGGACAGCGAGGCCGAGGACTACCATACGCTATGCATCCTTATGCAGCAAGCCTCCGACAAAGACTACTACAAAGTCAAGAGCCTGTGCGACACCTACTTACCCAATGGTGACATCGCCAGTCTGAAGTCGGCCCTGAAAGGTGCCCAAGGCGGTCAGCTATGGAAGCGCCTGAACAAGGATTACTTCAACCAGCTCCGTACAGCCCGTGTCGTTCTATACTTCAAGAAATACGAAGGCGAATTAATGGATGTGGCGAAGATAGAGGATAAGCCGATAGTAGAAGAGACTCCAAAGATGCAGGTGGTCGAGGTGATGCCGGAATTAGTGGTAGAGACACCGCCGCAGCCTGTTGCCGACACGCTGACCAAACCTGTTTGGGAGCCCCGTCGCGAGGTGCTGTCCGTCAAGACCAACCTACTGTTCTACGGCATCTACATGCCAGGCTACGACCGTTGGTGCCCAATCCCGAATATCGCCATTGAGTACTATCCCAAGAAGGGACACTTTACTTACGGTGCCTCGTTCGACATGCCTTGGTGGCAGGATTACGATGCCCACAAGTATTTCCAGTTGAGGAACTATCAAGTGGAGGCGAGGTATTACCTAAAGCCCCATGATGCCCATAAAGCCCATGAACCCCATGAGACCCATAATCTCTATGATAAGCCCCGCTACACCGGCTACTACCTCCAGGGCTACGTCAACGGCGGTATATTCGGCATTTGCTTTGATGCCGACCGCGGATGGGTGGGCGAAGGCATCGGTGGCGGTGTCGGCTTTGGCTATGTCACCCCCATATCGCGGAATGGCCACTGGCGACTGGATTTTGGCTTGCAGGTAGGCTTCTTCCGCTGCAAATACGACCCCTATCAGTATGAGAATCCCGTGGATCCTTCTTACCACGACGATCTCTACTACTATAAGTGGACGCTCGAACCAAGTGCTTTCAAGAAGCGCCAGTACCGCTGGAACTGGATAGGGCCGACGCGCATTGGCATTACCTTGAGCTATGACCTGCTCTATAAGAGGATTCACAAGAAGGGCGTAAGCTTCAAGGATTATGAGATCTATGAGGCCTATGGGCCTAATGAGGAAAGGAGGGCTGCCGAATGAAGAGGATCATGAATAGGGTCTTGGGACTCATCGGGTTCTTATGGTTTACGGGCTGCACCCCTGAGCCGCCGCTTCACCTCTTCGATGGAGGCGACGTCACCATCAACCTGCCTATGGTGAAGCTCGAGCTCGATACCTATTGGGACTATACCACCATCTATGGCCAATACAACTGGCGCGATGAATGGTACTACGGTTGGGACGAAGCCGACCAGCGGCTTTTCGGCAATATCGGCTACAATGAGCCCGACATCTACCTGTTGCGCCGCTACTACACCGGCTCAGAACCGATGGGCACTCATACCAGTGTGCTCTCCAACAGCATCAGAGGCAACACGTTCAGAGGACGCTACAACTGGGGATTCTGGGACATCCTGGTATGGAACGACGTGACCACGCCCGACGGTGTGCAGAGCCTGAACTTCGACGAGCAGACATCATTGGAGTACGTGAGGGCCTACACCAACCAATCGATGATGACAACCCGGTACCAGGCTCCCCGTTACACCCACGCTTTCTACCAGCCTGAGGACTTGTTCTCGGCCTACGAGCAGGCTATTGACATTAACCGTGACCTCAGAGGGTTTGAGTACGATGCGGAGAACAACGTGTATGTCAGGAAGCTGAGTATGGTGCTCGAGCCTATCACCTATATCTATCTGACGCAGGTCATCCTGCATAACAACCACAGCAAGATCGTCGGCGTCGACGGTACTGCCAATCTCTCAGGCTTTGGCCGGTCAACGGTGGTCAACACCGGTATCACTGACGATGACGTCATCACCGTTTACTACAACACCCGCTTCAAGACCAATTGCGACAAGAATGGCGAGGCGGTGGACATAGCAGGCGGCCGACTGATGACTTTTGGTATCTGTGGACAGAATGCCAACCGTATCAAGAAGCGTGAAGACGTGGAAGATACCAACCAGCATTACCTTGACCTGACAATGCTGTTTAATAATGGTATGGACTCTACCTTTGTGTTCGACGTGACCGAACAAGTGCGCCGCCGCTGGAAAGGCGGGGTCATCACCGTCGAACTGGACATGGATACCGTGCGTATCCCCTCTCGCAGCGGAGGCTCTGCCTTCAATGCTATCGTGAAAGACTTCGAAGACGGAGGCACCCACGAATTCGATTTATAAACAAATACCTAATAAATAAACTTAAAAAATTGCATTTAACATGACGTACAAGAAGTTATTCATCGCAGCGGTGACCACACTAACCCTTGCCGCATGTAGCGACGAATTGGTCGAGTCACCTCCTGTCGTGACACCTGCCCAGCAGGACACGCTGGAAATTCCTATTATGTTTGGATCTTTATCCAGAGGAACCACCCGTGCCGAGTTTACCGGTGCGGAAGCCGCCAAATATCTTGACTACAAGTTTGTGGTCAGTGGTTATAAAGGCGAAAAGAGTAAAACCGTGGAAGAGGGAGGCATTGTCTTTGACAACTATATCGTAAAATACTACGAGAACACGGCCTATACCACCGAGTCGAACACCCACAACTGGGAATACGTTGGCCAAGACCGCATCAAGCATGCCATCGACAACGGCATCACCCGCCAGTCGACCAAATACTGGGACTACACCAAGCCCCAGTACGACTTCATTGCCTGGTCTACCGGTCCCAAGACGGCCATCTACGAAGGTACTCCTGATGAAGGTGAGGTGCTGGTATCAGCCATCACACCTAACACAGCTGTTGGACCTAAAGAGACGGCCCACGCCTTCACCATGCAGGGTCTCGCCAAAGACCTAAACGACTGCTACATAGCAGACATGGTGACAGTCAAGAAGGCTCAGTACGGCTCCGACCCTGTCACCATCAAGTTCCGCAGCCTCGGTTCCAAGGTGCGCATCGGTATCTATGAGACCATCCCCGGCTACTCCGTCAGGGACGTGAAGTTCTATCACGCAGCCAATACAGAACTGCCCGACGTGCTGACTACCGACCCTTTCACGCCGCGTTTGTTCACCACGACTGCGAACCAGATCTACACAAAGGGTAAATACACCATCTACTACCCCACCGTTGACACTCAGGGCAATGAGGACAACAACCAGGCCCACGTTTATTTCGAAGGCATTGGCACCCAGGAGACGAATGTCGTGTTTGGCAATCTGGACTACACCATTGCCGAGGACGGCGAGAAGACACCTGGCAAGGTGTTCCTCGGACGTTCGTCGAACACCGCTTCGATGGCCGGTGAGGCCGAGGGCAACTACTACACACAGTACCTGCCTAACGAGAGCGGCACGAACCTGAACCTCCGCGTAGACTACACCCTTGAGTCAATCGATGGCTCGGGCGAGACCATTCTGGTGAGAGGAGCCACGGCCCAGGTGCCCAGCATCTACACCCAGTGGAAGTCGGGCTTCGCCTATACCTATTTATTCAAGATCAGCGACAAGACCAACGGCCATACAGGTGTCTACGACCCCACGGATCCTGATGGCACAACCACCAGCAGCGACCCCGCCGGTCTCTACCCCATCACCTTCGACGCAGTAGTTGTGAATGCTGAGGACAATGACAAGACACAGGAGACCATCACCCTCGTCTCTACGCCGAGCATCACCACCTATCAGAAAGGCTCTACTGTTGTGAACAACGATGAGTACCTGGCTTCAACCGGCGACATCTATGTCACCGTTAACGACGGCACACCCACATCCGTCCTGGCCAGCGGCGCCCTTCAGGATTTGACCGACAAGGTTGCCCTCTATACCATCCCCAACGGCAAGACCGAGGCTGAGGTCGTCGATGCCCTCCAGATGCAGGACGACGATAATGCATCAGGCACCATCAAGGGCCGTAACGGAGTGGTGCTGACCACACAGACCTTGACGCTGACCAACACCGTGAATTATGGTGTTGACGGCAACGCCATCGAGATTCCTGCTGAGGGATCTGAGAAGAAGGCCGCCAAGTTCACCCCGACCGCACCTGCCAGTTCTGAGACTGTTAGGACCTACGCTTTTGTCTACACTAAGCAACAGGCAAATCCTGCCAACAATACGGATATGTACCAGCCTGTCACCAAGACTGCCGGTGCCTCCGTTAATGGTCTCTACCGCTTCGCCCTGGTCGCTGCCCCAACTGGTAGTGATGTGCAGAAGGGCGTCACCTACTTCAACAACAACAATGCCTCTGCAGCATCTATCAATGCCTTCCTCGGACAGAGCGTCAGCAACCTCTATCTTGACAATGCTGGCAACACCATTGCCAGCGGCTATGCCGTTACGGGTACCACCTATTATTATACGACCGACCACGGTATGAGCTATCAGGCTGCTACCAATGTCAGTTACGAAAGCTTCGCAAGTACCACCCTCTATAAGGATGTTGATTGCACGATTCCCAAGACTGAGACCAAGCCTCAGGACGGTCAAGCCTACTACGACGCGAATGGCAAATACTGCGTGATCCTGCCCCAGCAGACCACCGGTCTCTATGTCATCAACGAAGCAACTAAGGTGAAATGCACCAGCACCGACGTTGCCGTCGCTGGCATGACCTACTTCGACATGTTCACCAAGAACAACGGTGTATACTACGCAAAGGTTATCAAAGTACAATAACAAAAGAATTATCCAAATTATTAACAAATAAAGTTATAGAATTATGAAAAAGAAATTATTCTTCGCAGCCGTGGCACTCGTAGCACTTGCCAGCTGCTCAGACAATGAGTTCATCGGTGACAACAGCCCGACGACACAACAAGAGAATGCCGCTGACGAAATTCAGTTCGGCCTCAATGTTCAGAACACCACCCGTGCAGGTGAATTAGTAGGCGCTACTGCTGCCGAAAAGCTCGGTGGAATGTTCGTAGTAGAAGGAACCAAAGGTTCGGAACAGGAGAACTCACCTTCTACAACCGTCGTATTCGACAACTACCTCGTTGGTTATACAGCCAATACCGCCGGTACAACAGAGTCTAACACCCGCAACTGGGAGTATGTTGGTTTGCACAGTGGTATCACAGGTAAGTTGGAAGGTACAACTTGGACTGCCCTCCACCCTTCTGGTGCGAATCAAGTTACGGCCCAATCTGTTAAGTACTGGGATTATTCTCAAGATCAGTATGACTTCATCGCTTGGTCAACAGGTACTTGCGAGGCTATTACTGGTACCGCTGAGGCTGGTAAGGTGAAGGTTACACGTATCAACACTGGAACTACACTTAAAACAAACGGCTTCTCTATGACTGCAGTAAATGCTGATAACCTCAAGCAGTGTTACTATACAGATATCACTAAGGTACTGAAGGCTAATTACGGTGCACCTGTAACTCTGACATTCAGAAACATGGCTGCTAAGGTTCGCGTTGCTTTTTATGAGACTGTACCTGGTTATTCTGTAAAGAATATCGAGTTCTACCAAGATGAAACTACTACTCTCACCACTAGTATTTCGAGTAATCCTGCAACCCTCTACACAACGGGTTCTGATGTTCTCCCGCAGAGTGGTACTGTAACTGTAATTTACCCCCGTATCGGTACAACCAGTCGTGATGATTCTCCTCAGCCTGAGGATTACAACAAAGCAAGTGTATCGGTATCTCCTGGTTCTTCTACATCTACTAAGCAGACTTTCAGTACTTTGCCTGCTTCTGCCATTGGTGAAACTTTGCCTACTGCTACCTTCGCAGGTGCAGCAGCTGACGACTACTATCAGGCTGTTATTCCTAATACGGACGGCAAAGTTCTGACTCTCCGCGTTAACTATACGCTCGAATCAACAGACGGTTCTGGTGAGAATATCAAGATTTATGGCGCAAAGGCTGTGGTTCCTTCCACTTATACCAAATGGCTGCCTAACTACGCTTATACCTATATCTTCAAGATTAGTGACAACTCCAATGGTTGGACAAATACCGATATGACAAAACAGGGTTTGATTCCCATCACCTTCGATGCAGTGGTGACAAGTTTTGTAGATGCTAATGCAGAGCAGACAACTGTTACCACTGTTGCAACTCCGAGTATCACCACTTATCAGCAGAATCATAATACGGGAACTGACGGGGCATTCACTGTTCCTAACGAGTATGATAATGATGGTGCTAAGTTGTATGTTAGGGTTATGAACGGTAGCACTCCTATAACAGGTTTGAGTTCTACTAATTCACTCTTCTTCCGGGTTGAGACAACTGGTACAACCATTTCTGAGGCTACTGTAATGGACGCTCTCCAGAACCGTACTAATAATAAAGATGCAGCAGACCCAGCTGGTCGCAACGGTATCACTCTTACAGCTCAAACTCAAGGTAGTACTGGGGTGATTAACAATACTGCAACATCTATCGTTAATGGTGTTGACAATCAGCCAATCACAGGCTTTACTTCAGGTGATCTCGCTGAGATTAATCTTGCAAATCTTACAGGCACATTCGCTTATGTATATGTTTCTACAGCACCTACGGCTGACGAGGCGATTTACCATGTTGCTGCCGGTGTGACTAGCGCAGAAACAGCTGCAAACTACTATGAGGTTAAGGCTACTGATATTGCCACAACAGCTTGTGCTGCTAATGCTAAAGCTGCAGCTGGTAAGGTTTATTTCGTCAAAAACGTTGATGAAACTGGCGCATTGGTGTCTTGGACCTTCAAGCAGACAAAGGTTAATGATGATGTAGAAGGTCTTTATGAGGCTTCTATTCCTTCAAGTAAGGGTACTTCATCTTACAATGCTAGTTATTTCTACTTCGATGTTTACAACCAGAACAACGGTGCATACGCTGTGAAGGTTATCAAGGTAGAGGACTAATCTCTCAATAAGCTGAGTGGGGTTCTTCGCAGAGCGAAGCGAGCAAGCTCGAGCGCGACTCCCCACCCAGTTACAAAGCTGAGTAAGGCTCTTTGCAGAGCAAAGCGAGCAAGCCCGCACGGGGTTCGACTCCCCGGCGGGCTACAAGAAAAAACAAGAGTTCGTGCGATAATGCCGGACTTCGCTCTTTAACTTACTGACACCCCCCTACGAAGGTTCCCATCACAAAAGGGAGTTAAAGGGGAGTCAGGATAGTCAGAGTGATATAATAACAAATAATGTACGCGTATAAAGAGGCCGGGCCTCGCGCGGCTTAAAACAGAGAATGGTAAAAAAGAAAAGAAATATCGTCAGGTTTGAGGACGTGCGCGACCGCATCGTCACCATCCGAGGGAAAAAGGTCATCCTTGATTTCGCGGTGGCTGAGCTCTATGGTGTGGAGACAAAAGAGATTAATAGAGCGGTCAAGAACAATCCTCGAAAGTTCCCTGATGGTTGGGTCTTTGAGTTGGATAAACAGGAGCTCGAAGATTTGCGGTGCAAATTTTTCACCGCAAATGTCGCTGATAATCAAGATGATGAGGATTTGCAATCAAAGATTTTGACCGCAAACCTTCCCAGCGCGAAGAGTCGTGTCATGCCTAAGGCTTTCACTGAGCGCGGCATTTATATGCTTGCGACCATCCTGACGGGCGACCAAGCGATTGATACAACTATTACTATAGTGGACACCTTTGCTAAGCTCCACGAGTTGCAGCGTACTATTGGCGCTATGACTCAAGCTCCCAGTGAGGCAGAGCAAAAGTCGCTGATGAAGAAGAGTGGCGAAATTGTGGAAGACATCTTTGGTGATGCGCTTGCTACCAGCGAGACCGAAACAGAGATAGAATTGAATTTTGCCGTTCTGAAGTTGAAGCATAAGATTAAACGGAAGAAGTGAATATAACATAATGTACGCGCATAAAGAGGCCGGGCCTCAGAAGCGATAAGAGAGAATAAATAAAAAGGAATGAAATATCCGATAGGCATACAGAGCTTTGAGACAATCCGCAAGGGTGGATACGTCTATGTGGACAAGACCGACTTGATATACAGGTTGGCTCAGGGGCACGTCTACTTTCTCGCCCGTCCGCGCCGCTTCGGCAAGAGTCTACTCGTGGATACGCTGCGCTGCTACTTCGAGGGCCGACGCGAACTGTTCGAGGGCCTGAAAATTATGGACTTAGAGCAGGACTGGAAGAAGTACCCCGTCATCAGCTTCGACTTCAACGGACTCATCAAAGAAGAAGAGACCCCCTTACGCAACTACCTCTTCAGTCAGATAAAAGAAGCAGAGAGAAAATACGACATCACTCCCGAGGACACCAACGACCTGGGCCTCCGCTTCCGTCGGCTGCTACCCGCCATACATGAGAAGACGGGCCAGCAGGTGGTGGTGCTCATCGACGAGTATGACAAGCCATTGCTCGACCTCTTGGACACAGGCACCCCAGATGACGAACAGCGGCTCATCAACAACCGCGAACTGCTGAAAGCCTTCTTCTCCATCTTCAAGGCCACCGATGACCATCTGCGCTTCGTCCTGCTCACGGGCATCACAAAATTCTCGCAGGTGTCGATGTTCAGCGGCTTCAATCAACCAGATGACATCTCATTAGGCAACCGCTATGACACCTTACTTGGTATCACCGAAGAAGAGCTGTACACAGTATTCGAAGAACCCATACGCGAGTTGGCAGAGGAACTGGAAACAAGCGAGGAAGAGACGAAGGAACTGCTGAAGAAGCGTTACGACGGCTACCACTTCAGCAAGCGGATGAAGGATGTCTATAACCCCTTCAGCATCCTTAACACCTTTGCCAAGCTCGACATGAGGGACTACTGGTTCACTTCCGGCACGCCAACCTATCTGGTACGCCTGCTCGGACATAGCCAGGAAGACATTATGACATACACTAACGGTGAGCATACGATCGACGAATTCCTTAACTACAAGGCTGACGTTGCCAAGCCATTGCCCATGATTTTCCAGGCAGGCTACCTCACCGTCAAGGGCTACGACCCCGAATTTGAGATGTATCAGCTCGACTTCCCTAACAATGAGGTAAGGCAAGGTGTCATCACCCTCTTGGCAAACGACTATCTGCAACTGAATGGACAAGCCGCCTCATGGATGCAGAAGATTGTCCGTGCCATGCGTGACGGCGACCTGGAGCTCGTAAGGAAACTCTTCACCGCTTTCCTGGCCGAGACGCCCTATAGCATGCGGCCAAAGAAGGACCAGAAGGATAGGGAATTATATTTCCACTATACGTTCTACCTGCTGATGCGCCTCATCAGCTGCTACACCGTCTATACGGAGAAGCAGCTCAGCGAGGGCCGTGCCGACTGCATCGTGGAGACGCCTAAGTACGTCTATGTCTTCGAGTTCAAGCTCGACGGCACCGCAGCCGAAGCCCTGCAGCAGATACGCGACCGCGGCTATGCCAAGGCCTACGAAGCCGATACTCGCCCTGTATATATGATCGGAGCCAGTTTCTCCAGCAAGACCGGCACTATCGAAGAGTGGGAGGAAATCAAGAATGAATAATTAATAATAACTTAAAAAATAAAGATTATGAAAAAGAAACTATTATTCGCAGCAATTGCTCTCACAGCGATGGCGAGCTGCACAGAAGATTCCTTCGTTGGTGAACAGAGCCAACAGGAGGCGAATGGATCGGAGGGGGCTATTAGCTTCAACCTAAACACTGCAGGTGTTACGAGAGCAAATAAAGAAGGATCTGATGCTGCAGGAGATCTTGGAAACTATTTCCTTATTTATGGTGAGAAGGGTGAGACATCAAAGGATAAATATTCTGCTGGTAACCTTGTATTCCCCAACTACACTGTGCATTACACAGCTAATACCGCTTACACCACGACATCCAACACCAAGAACTGGGAATATGTAGGTGTAACTCCTATCTCCACCTCTAACGTGAAGATGTATGACAAAAGTGAAACAACTGCAGTGACAGCTGATCCCCAGACCATCAAGTATTGGGACTACGGCGCAGATACCTATACATTTACAGCCGTGTCCGCAATGAAGGAAGACATTGAAAACGGCCGTGTTGTTATACAGAAGAACACGACAGGAGATGAAAATGTTTATCAGAAGGGTTATACCATTACATTGGCAAAAACCACAGGTAGCCCTGATATATATCCCACTGTAAATAAGTTGTTCATTGCTGACCGTAAGGTGATTACAAAAAGCGCTGGCACAGATCGTGACGCAACAAATGCCTATGGTGGCAATGTCACAATGCAGTTTCGCAACTTCGTCTCTCAAATCCGCGCTGGTGTCTATGAGACAATTCCTGGTTATGACATCACTGCTATTTCATTCTATGTTAATACTACTGGTGGTTCTCCCACTCAAACACAACTTGCTCAGGTTTCTTCTGTAAATGCTTTTGGTGCTGTATGCCCCAACATCTCAACGACCAACTATGAGGGAACACTTACTGTTACATATTATGAATCTGGAGCAGTAGTGAATCAGCCGAAGGTAACCGCATCTGGTACACCTGCCTCGAATCTTATTTTGGGTACTAATATGAGTACTATCTCTGACGCTACAGACAAACAATTAGGCAAGACAGCTACAGCACCGACATGGGATCAATCAGGAGGTGCCTTTACTGAGGTCATGCCTCAGATTGAGAATGCCGACAATCTGAAACTGAAGTGTAACTACACACTGTGGAACAAGGTTACCAAGGAGACCATCACCGTTGAGAGTGCTACAGCAGAAGTTCCTGCCCAATACCTACAGTGGAAGCCGAACTACAAGTACACCTATCTTTTTAAGATTAGCGATAACACTAATGGTTCATCTGGTACGCCAGGTACTGATCCCGCAGGACTCTATCCCATCACCTTCGATGCTGTTGAAGTTGTTGCTGAGGACGGTAAGGCAGAGTACATCACCACTGTCAGCGAGCCAAGCATTACAACGTTCGGTACTCATATTGTCAGTGGAAAGACTGTCTATGTCACAGAGGGTGATGATTATCCTGCAGAAAGTAATATCTATGCTGCCTTCATGGAAGGTTCAACATTGAAGACTCCGGCTACGACAGGAGATGAACAAAATGTCAAGGTATATTATGTGACTGCAGCTGATGCCACTAAGATTACTGAAGCATCCGTTGCTGAATCTGTAGCTAATCCCTCGGGCAATGTGGTGACTGCAACATTAATCACAAGTGAGAATTACTCAACTTACTTCAGTGCTTTACCTGATGCTGTTACAACAGTCCCAGGTGAGGACGGCGTAGACATCACAGGAACCCATGCTCTCCGACTCCAAGGCGTCAAGATACAAGGTAACGCAGATACTTACTACGCTATTGAGTACAAAGCATCTTCAGCTTGGACTGGTAGCTATGATAAGGTCTATAAGGTTATTAAGGTCAAATACGTAACGCAATAACCCTCTCTTGGACAAAGGTTAAGCCTGGCGGGGGGCTTCGCAGAGCGAAGCGAACAAGCTCGAGCGCGACTCCCCGCTGGGCTACAATAAACGAAAAGTAATGTTCGTAGTTAAATAATAAGGAACGCGCGTGAGGGCTCGGAGCCCAGCGCGGGAATGAGACTGATTGGGCCTATGAGGCCAATGAGGCCAATGAGGCTAATAGGGCCAATAAAAAAGAAAGAAAAAAATGGAAGAACCGCAGCCATTCCTCCCGAAGAAGGGAAACTATCGTGGACTCCTGGTCTACCAGAAGGCGGAGTGCATCTACGATATCACCTACTTCTTTGCGCACCACTACTTTGTGGAGCGCAAGGACCGCACCATCGACCAGGTGGTGCAGGCTGCCCGTTCCGGTAAGCAGAACATCGCCGAAGGCTGTTCCGCCGCCTCCACCTCGGCTGAGACGGAGCTTAAGCTGCTAGGCGTAGCCCGTGCCTCGATGAAGGAGACGCTGGAGGACTACAAGGACTACCTGCGCACCAGGAAGTTGGAGGAATGGTCGGTCAACGACCCGCGAGTACAGCAGATACAGGAGTACAGCAAGAAGCATAACCGGCCAAAGGACTACACCACCGGCATTGAACAACGGTCTCCCGAAGCTCTGTGTAACATCGCCATCACGCTGATTTGTCAGTATGATGTGATGATGGGGCGCCTGCTGGACCGAATCCAGAAGGACTTCGTGGAAGAAGGCGGCATCCGTGAGCGGATGACGGCCGCCCGCTTAGGCTACCGCAACGACCAGAAGGCTCGCATCGCGGAGCTGGAATCCAAGAACGCTGCTCTAAAAGCGCGGATAGCAGAATTAGAGGGTCTGCTGGCCCAGAAGGGAGGGAGGCGATGAGAGGGCTGAAGAAGCTGATGGGGCTGATAGGGCCTATGAGGCCCATAGGGCTTATGGGGCTTATAGGGCCAATAGGACTTATAGGGCTAATGGGGTGTAACTCTGACGAGGAGTCGTCATCAGTGAGGGGTGACGTGACACCCATCAGCTTTAGCAGCAGGGTGGCAGACGACGTGAATGACAATGAATCAACGACACGTGCCACCACTCCCCTGAAAGACGAAACACATACATTCTATGTCTGGGGCTTTAAGAACACCGCCGTCACTGAGGACAACAGCACCGTCGACTACACCGACTACCAAACCGTGATGTCTGAATTCACCGTGAACTGGATAGAGAACTCAGCCAGGACCACCACGTCTAACACCGACGGCTGGGAGTACGTGGGACAAGGCTCCACCCCCGACGACCAAACCATCAAATACTGGGACTGGTCGGCCAAGGCCTACCGCTTCTTCGGAGTAACGGGAAGCAAGAGTACGGGTTGGACTTATGGGTCCTATGAGCCCAACGGGGCCAATGGGGATTATGGGACTTACGCAACGCTGACGCTGGGGGTTGATGCTTCAAACCCGAGCAGCCTTGACGCTACGACCTACTACTCGAAGTTGTGGTTCAGCACCGGCAGCCTTGCAGACTATGCCGACAAGCAGTTCGGCCAGCCGGTGAAGCTGGAGTTTATAAAGCCCTATGCGCGGGTGCGCTTTATGTTCACCTTCGTAGAAGGACTCGAGTTCGGGCGGAGTGCCCTCTCCGGTATCCACTTCGGACCGACCGACAACACCAAGTCGATAGCCACAAAAGGGTCTGTCACCATTAGGTACCCGCTGACTGGCACCAAGACCAGGGAGTCGTGGACCAGTACCCCTGACTATTCGACATTCTTGGAAGACTTCACCATCGACTACTACGAGGCCGATGTCGACTACACCCCACAAAACAGCAGCGACCCCGAGGAGTACGACAATAGTCCGCAACACTGGTATGCCGTGCTGCCCATTGCCAATCAGGGCACCTATACCCTGCAGGTCATTGCTAACGGCGGTGAACCCAAGACGGCGGTGGTTCCTGCAGAATACATGACGTGGGCACCTGGCTATGAGTACACCTACCGTTTCAAGATCCTTGAAAGCGGCGGCGTGGTACTCGACAACATCCAGGTAGGCATCAACAAATGGACTTCCAAGGGTTCCGCAGAACATCCATTATATAACTGGTAAGTAAAACATGATTGAGTGCAAATGAAGCAAGAGCAAAGATATATCTGCAGATTCCTGTTGGCAGCCGCCATGCTGCTGGTTACCGCCTGCACCAACGACTCTGATGAGAAGGAAGGGCAGCTGGTGACGGTACTGCCCTATAGTGCCTCTTTCTTCGAGACCAACCCGATGACGCGTGCGCTGCCAACTGGTTACGTGCGCTATTCCGAACTCTACCCCACCACCACGCCTGACCACACCACCATCAGTCTGAAGCTGAAACGAGACAACGAGGATGAAGAGAACTCCATCGTCAGATATGTCAACAACAAATGGACTGCTACCATTGACCTTGAGGATGCCACCTACTACATCTACGGTTTCATGCCCAATGGGTTTGCCTCGGGCATGACGCTTGCCAAAAATGGTGGCAGCTATGCCAACGGTGCCATTATGACCATCAATAACCTGAACGTGCTGACCCCTGCCGACGTCTGTGCGGTAGTAGGTGTCAA
Source organism: uncultured Prevotellaceae bacterium (assembly GCA_902794405.1). Lineage (GTDB taxonomy): Bacteria > Bacteroidota > Bacteroidia > Bacteroidales > Bacteroidaceae > Prevotella. The sequence goes on along the minus strand of CADBHI010000006.1, from coordinate 51,316 downwards.
GGGTGGCACAGAACCCGCCAACATTGAGGATGTCGGCATCCAGTTAGGGCAGTTCAACTTCCTTGGCCATGCAACGGAAGACAACTACCTCTACCTGCTGTTGAAACATCTCTATGCAGGCCTGCACTTCAAGCTGCATATCGACAGCGAGTACGCCAAGCTGCGCTCCATCAAAGTGAAGCGGCTCACGCTGACCACTGTCAACGAGATTTATGACAGAATCAACTTGGTGGTCACCCTGTCGGCCAACAACGACAATACCGACCCCTGCACTTCGATAACTTATACTGACATCACCGCAAACGCACAGCAAAAGGCATCGACGGATCTGTATAACAATTCCGCTGGATTCACCTTACCCGTCTCGACATCCGAGAGCGTTCTCGGCTGCTTCGCCCCTGGCAAGTGCAACCAGTTTGAACTGGAAAGCGTCTACGATATCTACGACAAGAAGGGCAACCTGATACGTCAGGACTGTAGGGCGAAGAACAGTATAGACCTGCCCGCGCTGTTAGGCTCCGACTATACCGAGCTGGCCGCCGGCGAGATATACACGATTGACTTGAAAATACAACCCACATACTTATATACGCTTTCTGACAAGGACTTGGACAACCCGAGTTTTGTAATAGAATAAGATGACAGAGAAGAGAAGAAATTATAGGAAGAATGGGGCTAATGGGGCCAATAGGGCTTATGGGGCTTATAGGGTGGCATGCCTGGTGGCATGCCTGCTGATACCACTCTGTGGAGTGGCTCAGATAACTATTGGCGGCAATGTGTTTGGCGGAGCACGCCAGGCTGGTGTCAATGGTTCCTCTTCCGTCAAGATTCATGGCGGCCCAGACCTCGATGACAGCAAGATGATTACCATCAAAGGCGTGTTTGGTGGTAACGACATAGCCGGTACCGTGAGCGGTGGCAGTACCGTCACCACCGACGGCGGCAAACACCTATTCGTAGGCCAGCTCTTCGGCGGCGGCAATGGCGACTATGACTACGAGCATGAAAAGATCCTGGACAGCGAAGGAGAGCCCACCTCTCAGGATAACCCCTACTACAACAAACAGAAGCCTGAGATCGGCAATGCCTCTGTCAACATCAAGAGCGGCACCTTCGGCTATGTCTATGCCGGCGGTAACGCAGCTACGGTGACCTCTACAGCCCAGATTTCCATCAACAACACCAGCGTCCCGTTAGACATCAACGGTGCCGACGACAGTGATGCTGGTGATGACCTGCTTTCTGACGCGACGCTTCAGTACATGGGTATCAACACCGAATATTTTAATCAGGCCGGTGTATACAACTTCTCACGCGTCTTCGGCGGCAACAACAAGGCCGAGATGCACATCCGTCCGACGTGGAATCTGATGGCCGGTAAGATTGAGAACCTTTACAGCGGCGGTAACGAAGGCCCCATGACGTGTCCTGAAGGCTTGCTGCTGGAGATCGGCGATAATTCCAACATCACGGTCACGAATGTGTTCGGCGGATGCCGTAAGGCCGACGTACGCCCCGAAAACAGTCCGGGCGTCGTTGCTTCCAGCGTTCCCCGACTTGATGGGTACCAGTTCCCAGCCAACTTCGCAGCCCGCGTGCGAGTCCGAAGCGGGAACATCACAAATATCTATGGCGGCAACGATGTGTCGGGACGTGTCTACTTTGGCAATGCCATCGGTCTCTTTACCAGCATCACCGGCAATATCTACGGCGGTGGAAACGGCTCCTATCCCTATACCGACAATGATAAACTGAAAACCGAGCCACGCTACAGCGACTTCTTTTATGACAAGACGACAGTGCTGAGCAATGCTGGCATATCGGAAATCGCAGAAAAAATGAAGTCCGTGACAGCCTTGAACCTGGTTCGCCCTGTTTCTGAGCAGGTGTCCATCCGAGTGGATGGTTCTGAGGATTCCCCCACCATCATCGGAGGCTCCATCTATCTGGGCGGCAACAGTGCCACGCTGTTGAATCCCAGCCAGACAAAGGTGGGTGCAGACGGCATTGTTGAACTGAAGTTAGGTGACTATGTCATCGCCGAGAATGTGTTCTTAGGCAACAACGGTGAGGACATGGTGAAGAACGAGAGTGATGACGACGTTCTGCGAATCTTCAAGAGCACCAACAAGACCGACGATGACACAAAGTTCAACTCCATGGACCTGACCGATGCTGACGTGTTCGCTGAATACATGAAAGCCGTGGCTATGGACCACATGCCGAAGTTGTCCGTTGATGATTATGACGATGCGATCAGCAATGCTGTCTATTCGACGATGATCGGCTCGCTCTTCCTGGGCGGTAACCGAGGTAGCATGACCTACTCCGGTACTAACACGATGAACTTCCACGAACCTATTATTATATATAACAAGATTGTGGGTGGCTGTAACAATGCCAACATAGACGAACAATGGAGTTCAGAAGAGCATACAGATGCCAACAAGCTCAATGCCAGTTACAAAGGAGGGATCAAGACGGCGCTGACAGCAGAAGAAGAAGCTCTGAACCCCAACAAGCTCGTGCTGAACTTCAACCCGGACGAGAATGATTTTGGTGGTATCAGGATAAAACCCATGCGGTGGAAAAATGAAGCCGACAAGAGCCAAGGACTGGTGTGGAACACCGTCAGTGCCTCCACCGGCAACAATGTGCCTAATGTGACTGAGACGGGTGCTGCTACCCGTGATGACACAGACCGCCGTCTGTTGGGTGGCAACATCTACGGTGGCTGCTATACCTCGGGCTACGTGAACGGTAACGTGGAAATCAACATCAATGAGCCACTGGTCAATCGTAACGAGGTGTTCGATGTGGTGACAACCACTAAACCCAGTGGCGCAGCATGGCCAGCAGGTTACGAGCCGAAGCTGTACGAAGAGAAGGCTTATACGATTACAACCCGCAACTCCGGTGTCATACTCGACGAACAAGGCATGGATGTGCTGGGATCAGCCCTCAACGTGTTCGGCGGCGGCTATGGTGTGGGCTCTGAGATATGGGGCAACGCCACCATCAACCTGAACAGGGGCTATGTCTTCCAAGTATTCGGCGGTGGCGAGGCCGGCATCATCGGCAATCCGAACGATGCCAATATCCCGAATGATGCTACCGCGCAGAGTTACCGCGATGAAAAATACAGCACCTATATCAACCTGAACAACGCATCGGGAGACGCTGGTGTGGCCAGAGGGTCTGCCGACGATGCTGCCGACATGGCCGAGGTGGAGTTTATCTACGGCGGTGCTTTCGAAGGAAATATTATGGGTAGCACGCACATCTACTTAGGCAACGGCCGAATCTTCAACTCGTTTGCCGGCTCATGTAATGCCGACATCGAAGGCCATACCGAGACCTACGTGGGCCGTAACATGGCCGGTGAGGCGGGCTTCCCTTGGGTTCGCGACCATATCTACGGCGGCAATGACCTGGGCGGACGTGTCAAGAGCAGTTACGATTTCACTGACAGAATCAGCACAGCCGTTGCTCACATGGTGTATAATGCAAGCTGCCCTGTGGCCTCGGCTTATATAGAGTATAGCCAGGGGCGCGTAGAACATATCTTCGGCGGCTGCTTCGGTGATTATGATTATGCCCTTGCCCTGTATTCCGGACGCGTTGCCCAAAAGCCCTACATGGAAAGTGCTTTTGTGAATTTCAAGCCCAATGACAATGCCAAGAACAGTGTCACCAAGGTATTCGGTGCCGGAGAAGGATTCAGTGGTGACCGCGATGGTGACGACACGCAGGACCGCAGCTACGTGCTCGTAGACTTTTTAGCTCCTGGCAAGGGCCGGTTTGCGAGCACCGAGGTGTTCGGAGCGGGGGCTTACGACGGCTTAGGCATGAGAACGGTCGTGAATCCGGCGTCCAATCCCTCTAATGCCAATGACTATCAGGCAGCTCTCGACAATCACTCTGCCGTCGTGGACCTGATGCGCGGAGAGATTGATGCGGCCTATGGCGGCAGCTACAACGAGGGTATTACCCGTCGTACCGTGGTGAACGTGCCGAAGAAAGGGTCGTCAGTAAGCGGTGCCCTCACCTCCTCCACCATCAGCCTCAACAAAATTTTCGGTGGTGCATACGGAAACGCCACGCTCTTGCCCTGCGACGTCTACGAGAGTAACGTGAACTACGAAAGCGGTGATGCCCAGGTGACGTCCATCTATGGCGGCAACAACAGTAAGCGCAGGACGGTCTTTACAAAGGTGAACGTTTCGGCAACGGTATGGTCAGATAAGAATAACGGCTATCAAGGAACAGTATTTGGAGCCGGCTGCGGTAAGGACACCTGGGCAGAATATACCGAGGTGAACCTGAAAAACGGTGCCACTGTCTATCGTGTCTATGGCGGCGGTGAAAGCGGAAAAGTCTATAATGCAGAAAGTGTACAGGCGTATATGCAGGAATATAAGACCAATAGGCCTTCAGACATTCTGACATCAGATTTCACTGGAGAATGGTCTGATGCCTGGAAAAAGGCTTGGTCTTTTGGCCTATACTATCCCCCCAATGACAACCCCGATGACAACTTCACGACTTACACCAGCAGTCCGTTCACGTTGAGCAACCCCTTGGTAAAGACGGAAGAAATGGACGACCGCGATACCAAGACCTACAAATACAACACCAACGTCCTTATTAACCCAGGAGCAACCGTGACCCGCTATGCCTATGGCGGCGGCAAGGGTATAGATGCCGTCATCGCAGGCACTACCTACATCGCCCTGCTTGGTGGTACCGTGGGACAGGACCTCTATGCTGCTGGCGAAGGTGGTCCCGTAGAGGACATTATGAAAAAGAAGAACTTCATCGCCAGCAGCAACGCCTATATCAAGGGCGGCAAGGTGCGTAACGCCTATGGTGGCGGCTGGGAAGGCGCCGTGGGCCATCATACGGGCGACGTTGACGGGTCGATGGCCGCCGATACCGACGGAGAGACCCATGTCGTGGTGGGCAAGAAGAATGCCACCAGCTTCACCGATGGTCTTCCTTCTATCGAGCGTAATGTGTACGGCGGCGGCGAGGGCGGTGCCGTCTGGGGTACCACCTACCTGACCATCTACGACGGTTACATTGGCTATCGCCACTTCGACTCCGCACCCTCGGATCAGACGCTGACCACTATCGTGGATCAGAATGGCGGCTATTACCAGGAGAAGATTCACGACGAGACCTGGCAAGGCGACGGCACCAACCGACTTTACAACAGCGGCTGCGCCTTCGGTGGCGGTTATGTGGATGCCAGCATCGTCGACAACACCAATGTCAAGATGTACGGCGGCCATATACGCAATGCCATCTTCGGCGGCGGCGAGATTGCCGCCATCGGGCGCGGTAAGATGCATGAGAGCGGCGTGCTGAACTCGGTGCGCGAGCTGCAAGGCATCTATAAGGCCGGTTCTACCCATGTCGAGATGTTCAGCGGCCATGTACACCGTAACGTATTCGGCGGCGGCCGTGGCTACAACAACCTGGGTGAAGGCGGTTTGAAATATACTGACGGATACGTGTTCGGACAGACCGAAGTACACATCCACGGTGGTGAGATTGGCACAAAGGAAGGCGTGACCGATGGCTATGGCAACGTCTTCGGCGGCGGCGATATCGGCTACGTCTACAGTGCCTATATGCAGAATGGTTCTCTACGTGTTGGAAAGAAGTCAACTGAAGACGGTGATGGAGGCTACTACTATAAATGCTATGGCGGTTCCTATGTCAATGGTGAATATACTGGCGGCCAATGGGACAAAGTGGGTACAGAGAAAATACTCACCGAGGACTGCAAGGTGCTTATTGAGCCCTACTGCGAGGTGACGTCGGGCACGGTAGGATCCCATAGCGAAGGCGACTACGTCCCTATTAACGAACTCAACGCCTTGGGCAACAAGACCGCTTCCGCAGACACATGGAGTAAGCTGGACATCTTTGGCATCATCATCCACAATGCCGTATTCGCCGGTGGTAACACGTCGTCGGGCTCATCCTCCGTGTATGCAAATACCACAACGGTGTTCGGCAACGCCACAGCAACCATCCACGACGTTGCCAACCGCGACCTCATTACGATAGGTACGGGTCATGTGGGCGGTCTCTACGGTGACGGCAACCTGACCTTCGTCGACGGTTACCGCGAGCTGAACATCACCAACTATGGTACCGACTACTACAGTCTTGACCAACAGGATATTGATAAAGCCCACTATGATGCGCTGCTTGAACGCGAGAAAGCCTACTACGAAATACGATACAAGTGCATACAAGACTGTCAAGACAAGATTGGCAATACCTATATTTCCGGCTCCACCATCAGCCAGGACCAGCTGTTGACCCTCTTCGCAGGTACGCCCAGCATCGACAGTAACGGCGAGGTGAACTCCGCTTATTGGATTCAGAACGGTATCTTCTCGCGCTATGCCGGACGTATCATGAATACCATCCAGCGTGCCGACTTCTGCGGCGTCTTCGGCAGCCGTATGGTGTTGCAGGGAGCCCAAGACCGTGTACCTGAGATTGTTGACTTCACCCAGTACACCATCAACCGTGTCGGTGAGGTGTCGCTCAACCAGAAATACGGCCACGGCAACTACTTCGGTATCTATAACACCGTGAACTTCCTTGGCGCCCTGACCAGCGACGTCGACTTCCATACTGGCGTACGAACCAGCGACAATAAAGATAAAACGACATACCAAGCCAGCGTTACGTTAAACGGGAATACCTATGCTTACAATACAGCCACCTACGCTCAATGGAAGGCAGCCCACGCCAACGACCGCAAGCGCAACAATGCCAACAGCGCCAATCAGGTGGCTTTGGCATCGGGTGTCTACTTAGAGCTGACCACAGAAAAGAGCACCGGTAAAGAACTTAACCAGAAGGACTGGGGCCTCATCACGGGCGTTGTCGAGCTCGACCTCATCAACGTGCAGACGGGCGTCGGTGGCGGCTTCGTCTATGCCAAGAACGAGCACGGTAAGCGTACCCCTACGGGTAAGACACAAACCACCCTGACCAATTTGAACCAAGGAGCCGTCTCCAAGGCCCAGTTCAGCTATGCCACTGTCGATGACGACAAGGAGGTGTGGCAGACATCGGGCAACTTCGTACATAGTACACAGACCATCATCGACGACTGCTACAATATCAGCGGCAGGTACAAGACTGCCGACGGCGTACCCGCCCACTATTGGTATATCAAGGGCGACGTCTACGTCTACGACCAGTATATCTCGGCCTATACCGGTACGCCGAATGCCTATAGCGAGACGGTAGACCTTCCGCTGACCATCACGGCTGCCTCACACGGCACCATGAAGCTGCTGAACGTGCAGCCCAACCTCCATGCCTACTACTCGTCTTACGCCAGCGAGACCAATAATGTGGAGCTCGAAGGTGAACATACCATCACCATCAACGACGTGACCTACAAGCGGAACGACCCCATCAGCTACTGGACTTGGTACACGCTGAGCGATAAAGACAAGAAACTGTTCGTCAAGGAGACGTATGTCACCATTGCCGACTGTAAGATTGGCGATACCCCCTATCCGGCCGGTACCGTGATGCTGCCTAGCGAGTATAATAGTCTGAAGGATTCTGACCCCACCGTCACCTATGAGGAGAACGGTGTAGTGAAGACCGACAAAGACTTCGACTTCTTCTTCCGCTCCTCCAACAACATGAGCCACGACACGGGCTACATCCTGACCTACCAAGTGAACAACCCCACGGACTGGAACAAGTGGTACACAGAAGTGGCTGATGACCATGACGGAGATGGAACGGTCACCAAGGCGCGCGAGAAGAACCAGACGGGTGGCACTGGCTACGAAGGCGGTCCAACCTACCACATTAAGAATAATGCGTCAGGTGTCTACGGACAACGTGAATACAAGGAGAGCAACATCATCTCAAAGACTGTCTATGACAACTATGAGAGCATGACGAAAACCGGTCTCACTACTACTCAGGCACAGTTTAAGCCCGCCTACATCGTAACAAAAGAATACATCGCCGGCGATCAGCACCTGTACCCCGGTAAGACCGTGTCTGCGACGGCTGCCGCATCCATGACGGGTTACGTGGCTCCTGCCTACATCTGTACCAACACCATGAAGCTTTCTGATACGGAGTACATCTATCTCAACACTTGTATGACGGAGGCTGAGATAGACAAATACGCGGAACGCTTCCCGTCGCTGGAAACGACTATCAGAAGTAGCGTGATACCGGCCTACTATTGCACCACGGAAGGTTTCTATGGCGGCAACTACTATGAAGCAGGCCATAACTATCGTGGACTGGAGGCCTGGAGCGCCATGTCGCCTGCAGACCGCAGTAACTTCGAGTTCAACTACGATGCCTTCGACCTGCTTATCGACAAGGACTATCTGACCCCAACTACTGGAGGCGCTTATTCCGAAGGCAAGAAGTACCAGTACGACGGAACAAGTTACACGAGTGAAGATGATATCAACGATGTGAATACGGGCAACCCCGCAGGCTACTCCGTTAAAAAGCCCATCGACTATCAGGCCACCTATAATGGTAGTGAAACCGCGACCTACAATGGCGTTACACTGGCCAACGGAACGACATACACGCGTATACAATACGAAAAGCTGCCCAACGAGCAGCGCCACTATACGCCTATCGATGTTGATGCTGCAGGTACCTATTATGTAGTCAACACCCCATTTGTGGTGGGTAACACGCCATACGCTGTAGGCCAGACCATTGAAGCCTCGGTTTACAATGGACTGTCCAATAAAGACCTGGTTACCGCCCTCACCTTTAGTAGCGATGATGCCAACAAGAAATTCTACTACTGTCGCGAGAGCTATACGATAGGCGAAAACGGCAGTGGAAAATCCATCACTACATACAACAATCAGACTTATGCAGTCGGGGCAACAGTCCCCGTTGGCGTTGTCATCGCAGAAGGTGCTGATGGCGTGGAAGGCACTTACAAGAACCTTGTCAACAAGCAGAAGAACTTCACCATCCACGGTGTGGCTCCTACCGAGATCAGCACCCTCTACGTGGCCCGCAATTCTGACATCTATGACCTCTCCACGGAGAAGATCATCACCGTCATCTACCAATACGACTACGAGGAGACTGACGAGTCGGGACTTAACCTGACACCTATCAGCGAACGCCATGTGGTGAACATCCACGTGGAGTTCAAGAGCGGTATTCCTGAGATTGAAGATATCCAGGTACCCCAGATAGTGCTGCCCGGCACCAAGATCGGACTATATGAGCCTAACGTCAAACCGGGTGCCTACGAGGTGACCGGCGGCGGATGGAAGCTGTTCAGAAACCTGGACGATGCCGAAAGCCATACCAACGGCATACCTTACACGCCCAACCGCGACTTGCTCTACTGGTATCAGAACGGATACTACGTGGCTTACTTCGCCAAGACCTATCTCGGTGAGACCTACTCCAACCACGTGCCCGTCAGCGTGGCCAACTACCACGACCTGACCAAGGTCCTGGCCGATACCGACCACCACTACTACGTGGACGAGCCTGAAGTGCAGCGCAGGAATCTGTCCGACTCCAAGATCTACATCACCAATCCCGAGGACGGAGCCACCGAGCTGAAGTCGCTCTTCGACCTCAGTCTGCTCGATGAGAACACCGTCAATCTCGACGAGGACGGTCTCATCACTACTGACAAGACAACGAATGCAGACAGCCCCTTCAAGGGCCACGCCCTGCTCGAGTCGCACGTCAAAGGCGGCGCAGACCTGGAGTTCATACTCCATACCAACGTCAACCATACCGGCACGTGGACACCTATCGGCGACGCCACACACTGCTTCGAGGGCAACCTCCACGGCGACGGCTACTCCATCAACGGCCTCGACCACTCACTGTTCGAGAAACTCTGCGGTAGTATCTATAACCTCGGCGTGACGGGCTCGTTCACCGAAGCAGGTATCGTCAATACCGGCGAGGGCTATGTAGAAAACTGCTGGGTGAAGACCAGCGCCACCAGCGGATTCGCCACCGGCAGTGCTGCCGTCAAGGCCGTCTTCGGTAATCCCACGGCCTCAAGCGGCTATCAGGTAGTCAATTGCTACTACCCGGAGGCGCCGTTAGTCCAAGACCCGGAAAACCCGTCAGGCCCGTTAGTACCATTAGCCAACTATTATAAGGCTGGTCCCGCCAAGGCCATGCCCGAGAAGGCGTTCTACAATGGTACCGTGGCCTACAACCTGAACGGTTTCTACCTCTACAAGCGCTACAACGACCATGTGACGCACAGCGGCACCCCGACAGTGTACAGCTACTTCACCGACGAAGGCGGCACCCTGACGCGCCATGACGACGGTAAGTACGACTCACATCCCGAATACTGCTCATCGGGCTACGCCGGCAAGCTGAAGTACGTTGAGGAGCGCTATGCCGACGGCGACTTCCGCTATGCCGACGGCAAGATACCCGAGAAGGTAGAGGAGCGAATGTACACCGACAACCTGGGTAAGACCCGGTTCTCGCCCATCTGGCCCGATGACTACCTCTTCTTCGGACAGATGCTGACCTACGACTATACGACAAAGGCCCACGAAGACGTGCCGTCGCACCTCTACAAGAACGAAGGCCGCCTGGTACAGAGCGAGCAGAGCAACCGCGTATACCGTGCACCTGCCTACTACCAGTCGAAAGTCATGGACGTGGCCCACTTCAACCCGTGGTGCAACCTGGTGGCCTACTCCAAGGGACAGAATGAAAACGACCCGAATGTGAAGGAGGCCTACCCCAACATGACGGCTATCGACTTTGCCGGGCATGGCGACACCCACAGTGAGGCCAGTGGGACTCATGAGGCCAATGCGGCCAGTGGAATCTATAAGCTGGGGTTACAGGGCGGAAAGTTCTACGCACCGCTGCTCGACGACGACGGTCTGGAGAGCATCAACAACCGCGATGAGACGCCCAACCTGCTGGCTTATGCACCGTCAGAGGCCGGGAACCTGAAGACCTATACCGTGCTCAACGACTACTTCACCGAACCGGACTACGACGACTACAAGGACAAGACCGAACCATCGGCATCTGCCGAGCACACGGAATACAAGCGGGTTGCCGCTGTAGAGTCATCAAAGCTCATGGGCATACATGGCCACCTCGTGCAGAGCGACTTGACGGCCGACGGCGATCATCTGCTCATCGATAAGAAAGACTTCAACTGTCCTATCAGCTACCAGTTTGTTACCGGCGAACGCATGTGGTACCAGCGCAGGCCCGACCGCTATGTTGACATGACCAAGGGCTGGGACGATGTCTCGTTGCCCTTCGTCGCCGACCTCGTCACCACCAATCAGAAGGGTGAAATCACCCACTTCTACGGTGGCAGCGCCAACAGTCACAACACGAATCCTGCCAAGATTAACCATGAGTACTGGCTGCGCGAATACCAGGACATTTCCAAATCACTCACCAACACCCTCAGTGAGGATGAGATTGAAGCCTTGTTCCGCTATCCTGCTGCTATTAACAATGACGAGGCCGACAAGACGGTGACCAACACCTTCCTCTGGGACTACTACTACAGTGCCGACAACGCCTCCGGTCACCACGAGAAGGATGCCAACGACGACACCTACCAGCTGACGTACTACGACACCAGCCGCACACTCAAAGGCTATCCGCGACTGGCTAACGGCAAGCCCTATATCATCGGCTTCCCCGGCAAGACCTACTACGAGTTTGACCTCAGCGGACAGTTCGAGGCCAAGACCACGGCCGCCACGAAACCCGTCAAGCTCGGTCAGCAGACCATCACCTTCGCCGCCGCACCTTCCGCAGCTGGTGACGCACTCACCATCGGCGTCAGCGACGATGAACTGGCCTCTGGCGAGGTGGCTCATAACGGCTACACCTTTACGCCCAACTACATGAGCAAGAAGATAGAAGGTTACATGATGAATACCAACGGCAACCGCTATATCGCAACGGCTACCGGTGGCACCGCTGCCGTGCCCTTCAGGCCGTACTTCACCGTCACGTCTGGCAACAGCGGAGCCCGCGTTGTACGCAGCATTCTCTTCATCAACGATGACGAGGAATCAGAGTCTCAAAACTCAGAGAAGAAGCGCAAGGAGAGCGTTGACGGCACGCTCACCATCACTGCCGGCCGCCACAAGATAGTGGTCACCTCAACACTGCCCTACACTGAGGATGTGCGCATCGTCAGCACCAACGGCATTGTTGTCAGGAGCTTCACCATCAAGCCGGGCGAAACCATTGAAACCAGCATCTACAATGCCGGTGTCTACATCGTCCAGCCTTCTGAGATTCGCTTCACCAAGAAGCTTTCAGTGAAGTAAAGGGCCAAGCCCTGTGGATTGACGGCGCCGCCCCCACGACTCCCCCCCGGCCTTACACCCCGCCCTTCCCCACGACTCCCCACCCCTCTAAGGGGCGGGGTTGGGGGCGGGGTGAAGGCGGGGTGAAGAGGTAAAAACCGAGGTTAATACCCTGTCAGCGAAGAAGATCCTGACCCCACCCCCAGCCCCTCCCCTACGATGGGAGGGGAGAACGGTGGGAAGTATCCTACATGGGAGGGGAGAACGGTGGGGAGTATCCTACGATGGGAGGGGAAAGGTGACAATTCACTCCTCTTCCGGCAGAAAAAAAACAAAAAAAGTGTGCCCCCGTGCCCCTATTTCAATTATCGAATTGATAATGAATGGGTTGCGGGGGGCACTGTATGCCAAAAAGTGTGCCCCCAAGGTGCCCCCTGGGTGCCCCCTTTCGGCCCTTTTTGCTATTTTTGTTTGTTAGAAGCCCCTTTCAGCTCGAGATAATAGCCTCGAATGCCGCGGTTCTTGACTCGCTCCCAGCGCAGCCTCTTGATGGTGGCACTGAGTTGGGCCAGGGTGGGCACGTCGGCAGCCTTCAGGTGATTGCCGAGCTCCCGCTGAATGGCGGCAGTGGTCCAGAAAAAGTCTTTCTTATGCAGCTTCGAAGGCTGAAAGAGCTGCTTGAGCACCATCTCGGGGGCCGACTCCTGCTGATACAGGCAGTTGTGCTGCTGAATGTCGCGCTCATCGTCGTTGGTGAACCAGTAGACGCAGTCGGGGTCGCGCAGCTCGGCAACGGCTTGTGCATACATCTGCTTATAAGGTATATCGCCCGACATGTTGACACGCCCCGTCACCTCGATACAGAGGTAGCGGCGGGTGCCGTCGCCCGAGGGCAGCGGCGTCGGGTCGTTGGTGGTGGCGATGAACGAGCAGAGGCGCGGCGTCATGGTGTACTGGTCGGAACGCATTTTCCGCACCTGCACCTCCTTCTCGGTGAGCAGTCGCTTGATCTTGGCCTGCTCACGCTGGGTCTTCGAGTCATACTCATCGATGTTGACCAGCCACATGCGGCCGAGCACACGCTCCACCTGCTCGGCATTGTCCATCTTGATGTCCTTCATATAGTATTCGCGCATGGACGGGGGTAGTATGTGGTTGCAGAACTGCGTCTTCAGGTAACCCTGCTCGCCGATGAGCAGCGGCACCATCGAGTTGCCGTAGTCGCGGTTCAGGTCCAGGGCCTGGGCCACCATCGCCAAGAACCAGCGGTGGAAGTACTGCGGCCAGCGGGCGTAGTTGGTGGGCAGACGGCGGGCGAAGTCGCCGATGTAGTCGGTCTTACGGTCCCAGTTGCCGCAGCCGGCCAGGAACTCGTGGATGGGGTTGTAGTCCTTGATGTGGGCCGACTCGATGTAGGTCCTCATGTCGTTGATCCAGCTCTCGCCGCCCTCCTTCATCTCCTCCACCACGATGCTCTTCAGCTCACGGTCGGTCAACGGGCGCCACTCCCTGAAGCGCAGGTCGTTGGGGCGGAACTCGGTGGTCTGCTTCACGGTGTTGAAACGCAACTCGTAACGCCGAGACAGGAAGTCCTCGATGCTGCGCATGACACGCTCCTTCTCGTTCATCTGTGAGATGGGCCGTCCGTTGTAAGGATTCTTGTAGGCGTTGCGGAACACCTTACGGATAAGGTCGGTACCCAACGTCTTGAAACGGGCGTTCCACGCAGCGCGTACCGTGCAACCCTCCTCCGGCAGACAGGCCTTGTGACAGTAGTCGGCAAGGGTCTGCAGACAGGCCTCGGGTTCGCCGCCGGCATCGTCGATGGCTTTCGAGAGACAGGTCTGGAAGGCCATCCCAATGCGTTCAAACACATTGTCGTCGGGAGAAACGACGACCACCCCCTCGTCGTTGACCTCGGTTCCCTCGTAGTCCTCCAACGGGTCGTGTACCTCGCGCACCACCGGCATGGCCAGTGCCTCTGGGTTATAGTACAGCTGCGAGTCGTAGCTCATCCTGCAGCCTCGGGTCAGCGTCTGCTCTTCCACAAGCAGGTTGCACATGGCCAACGACGTGTAGAGCCGGGCGGCACTCTCATGGGCATCGCGCAGGAAGCCGAGGAAGTCGTCGGGGCTATTCACGTTGCTGCACTCACACCTCACGACGACCTTCAGCGTCACCCCGCTGACGCCGGCAAAGGCGAGCAGCGTGTAGGGTATCTGACTGACCCGCCGACGCATCTCGCTGATCTGGGTAGTGCCCTGCGGACAGGGGATGTTCAGCAGGATCAGACCCGTGAGGGCGTTAGGGTTGTTCAGACTTCGGTTGCCAAAGGTGACGCTGAACGCCAGATACGGCAGCCGGTTTGCGTCGGCCAGCATGTAGCGCGGTGCACCCTGCTGCATGGCGAGGCGCGAGTGGAGGGCGATGGCTGCTATGCGGTCGGCAGTTTCCTTGGTTCTCGGCGAGCGCATCCGTTCCACGATGTCGCTAAGTTCGGTTGCAATGGGGCTGCCGAACTGCCCCATCGTCGTTTTTATCTTCGTTATCTTCATGTCTGCAAAGTTACGATTATTTACGCAATTCCCGTATAGTTTTTAAGTTAAAAGAATTGAAATGACAGTCGTCCGCTCGACCTTAGGTCGCTTGCCGCTCGGCGACGACAGGAGACGCTTGCCAAAGCAAGAAGGCAAGAACCCGCCTTTCCCCTCGACACCCCACCCATGGCCTTTCCCCTCAACTCCCCACCCATGGCCTTTCCCCTCCCATCTTAGGGGAGGGGTTAGGGGTGGGGTGATGGCGGGGTGGGGTGAAGGCCGGGCGGGGTGTAAGGCTGGGACAGTGTAGATATAACCTGTCAGAGAGGTAGATACTGATACTGACCCCACCCCCAGCCCCTCCCCTACAAGGGAGGGGAGAACGGTGGAGAGTATCCTACAATGGGAGGGGAGAACGGTGGAGAGTATCCTACGATGGGAGGGGAGAACGGTGGGAAGTATCCTACATGGGAGGGGTTAAGTTAAAGTAGCCTTTCCCCTAAGATGGGAGGGGAAAGGCTATGGGTAGGCGAGCTCCGCTCGGGCGCTCGAACTTGTTCGCTTTGCTTGCAAAGAATGGGGTTAGGGGTGGGGTAATGGCGGGGTCAGGACTCGGCTTTGCCGCTTGCCAAAGCAAGAACTTCTTCGCTGACAGGATGTTCTTGAGGAACAAGTACCGCCAAACTGGGACAAAAGCGGCAGGAAACAGGGAGTTAAGCTACGAGTTATTACCGTTTGCGTATGCCCAAACAACTGTTTGCGTATACCCAAACAACCGTTCGCGTACGCCCAAACAACCGTTTGGGTATACGCAAACGCTTTTGTTGAAAAATATTGTGGGGCACCTTAGGGGCACTATGGGGCACCTATTTTATACAGAAGTGCCCCTGCTAAATATTTAATTAACAGACATTTAAAGCAAATAGGGGCAGAGGGGCACAGTTTTTTAAATTTCTGTATAGATATACGACTGTCCCATCTTCGTCCGCATCAGCTTCGGATTGTCACCTTTTGTCCAGATTTCCAGCTGCTTACGGGCCGAATACAGCGTTAGATTGGCATAAAAGGCGAAACGCTTGGGGGTGACGTAGCCACGCTTCAAACACTCTTTCAAAGCATGCTCCAGATGTTCCGCGTCGTTCACTAACACCTGGGTATTGGGATTTTCCACCCGGGTGAAACCGTTGAAGAGCCACTTCTGGATGGCCTCGTCCCAATGCTTGCCGGGGATATACTCCACCCCGTCGAGCACGACGTCGCTGTCCTTCACGTCGTCGGGGTTCGTCACCTCCCTCTTCAGCGTCAGCTTCGGGGCAAACGACCCGATAGGCGTGTCGATTCGATAGCCCTGAGCCATCAGGGCACCGGCAGCCTTCACAAACTCCTCCATCGCCAGTTTCAGTTCGCCGCTTCTCAGGCTGTGGTGGCGGGCGCAATAGTCGTCGACAGCCTCGATGCTCAGTTTCCTACCCTTGGCAGGCTTGGCATAGACAATGTTTCCCCCGTCCTTACCCTTGGCAGGCGTCGGGTGTACCTCATACAGGAATCCAGTTTTCTTTCTTGGCATAGCTCTTCATATTTACAGTTTCCAGCCGCAAAATTACACAATTATTTCAAGAAAACGCACATTATTCGCATTTTGTATCAATAAAATTTGCATGTTTCGGCAAAATCCCTTACTTTTGCACGTTGTATTATTAAATATGAACGCGAAAAACTTTAGGGAAAAGAGCGTCTGCCACAATATGCAGCGTCGCATGGTGACTCATAACTATGCGCTGCCTGGTATCTACCACATCACATTGCATGTGGCAGAGGGGCTAAGTCAGTCCTTACAGCCCTTAGGACAGGTGGAAGGCTCGCTGGAACAACCTGACAACACGCCTGGTGGACCGCATGTCATGCTGACACCAATAGGAAAGATGGTGCGCGAAGAACTGGTTACCAGCATTACCGCACACTATCCGATGGTCGTCATTGATGCGTTCATCATCATGCCCGAACACCTGCATGTACTGTTCATTGTGAAGGAGCCTATCGTCAGCTGCAATGGCCGGCCTACCCATCTTGGGCAGGTGATTGCCGGCTTTAAGAAAGGGTGCAACCGCCGTTACTGGGCCATGACGGGGCAAGGCATCCCGACGGGGGAACCGTTGGACACCCTAACCACCCCTGCTGCCGCCCCAGCACCCGCCGCCCCTGCTACCGCCCCCGTCGCCCTCCGGGTGTCTGACGGTCGGGTGTCTGACGGTCGGGTGTCTGACGGTCGGGTGTCTGACGGTTCACCCGTCAGAAAGCGCGTCCCCTCTAACGGCACCACCGGTCGCCGCCCCCTGTTTGCCGGCGGCTATTGCGACGTGATGCCCATTACCGCAGAACAGCTGAACACGCAGCGTGCTTATATCAATGGCAACCCGCGCAGCCGTCTGCTACGCACCAGCCAGCGTGCTACGCTGATGCCCTGTCGCGGTGCCCTTGTTTCAGCCCTGACGCCATCTGCCCTTCGTGGTTACTTACAGCGCGAATGCCTGCCGAAGCACGCCACGCCCGAGGCCCTCAACGAAATAGAGCGCCGCCTGCTCCTCGCAGCCACCGTGCCCAGCGTTTCACCCGCTCACAGCGTGCCCAGCGTTTCACCCGTCCCTCGGGTGCCCAGCGTTTCACCCGCCCCTCGGGTGTCCAACGGTTCACCCGCTGGGAATAGCAAGCCCTTCATCGCCCTTGACACCTACGGCAATCGCCAGCTACTGAACAGCCGCCTGTTGCCCGTAGCATGCCACTATCGCGACAAGTCCCGATTTAATGAGCAGAAGGCCCGCTGCCTTGAAGAGGCCGCCCGTGGTACCGTTCTGGTATCAGCACGCATTGCCCCTGGCGAACAGGAGATTATGAACGAAGCGATGAATCACGGTTCCCCCGTGATTATCATCGCTGACAACGGTTTCCCCGAGCGCTATCACCCCTCAATGGAACGCATAGACCGCTGTGCGGAAGGCAAGCTGCTGATCGTCACCCCGTGGCAGTATCAATACCGAGGCAAAAACGAACAGCTCACCATCCCCTTCTGTAAGGCGATGAACTGCGTAGCCCAGGCCCTATGCCGCCAAAAGGATGACTGGTGGAAACACCCCGCCCCTCGGGTGCTCAGCGGTTCACCCGCTCACAGCGTGCCCTGCGGTTCACCCGTCCCTCGGGTGCTCAGCGGTTCACCCGCTGATAAAAACGAATAACAAATGAACGAAATAAGACACAAGATATGAAACACAACGATATGAAACGAAATAACGGGATGAGAGGCACGATGTCTGCGACATGCAAGCGTCATGTTTCTGGCAGATTTGCAACCCGTTCTGCCTGTTCTGGCGGATTTGCAATCCGACATCAGCGAGTATCAGGATTTGCAATCCTGTAGATTTTCGCCTGATTGTTTGGCGGTTTCGATAAAAAGTTGTATTTTTGCATTGAATATGGGAATAGAGAATAATGAAATGAACTATAAAGGACTGATGTCTGATAATGGGTACAGTTATCCATCAGTGCAGATGCAGAAGAATATTTTTGCATCGTCATGTGTGGAGGCAGTGGCAAGTAAAATGCATGTTTCTACTACAGAAGCCTATAGGCGGATGAAGAACGTTGAACTGTTCCGTGACGTTATCTTTCCATGTTATGAGACCTTGCACAGCCAAAGTCGTGAAATTGCGACAGAAGATATCTTAGAGGCGATGATCGTCAGAGAGTCTAAATTAAAAAACAATAAATAATGGAGGTATTTCACGGTAGTACAATTGTCATAAAACAGCCTTTGGTGGCAGCAGGGAGAAAGAGACTGGATTTTGGTCAGGGATTCTATGTCACCGACATCAGGCAGCAAGCCGAGTCCTGGGCAGAGCGTATGCAACGAATCAGGGAAGAGGTTGGTGTCGTGAATGTCTATGAATTGGATTGTAAAAAGATTAAGGAACACTACCGATACTATAAGTTTGACTACTACGATAATGCCTGGCTGCAATTTATTATAGCCAATCGTATGGGACAAAAAGACGTGGAGAAGTATGATGTGATAGAAGGTGGCGTGGCTAATGACCGCGTAATAGACACTGTAGAAGCCTATATGGCCAATATGATGACACTGGAAACAGCCCTCAGAGAACTGTCAAGGCATAAGCCGAATAATCAGTTATGCATTACGAATCAGAAGATAGTTGACACTTGTATGGTGTATATTGAATCATATAATATTTGAATGATTATGTTGAGCGATTTACTTATGTGGAATAAAATCGGGCGAATTGTCACGTTGCTTTCTGAGCAGCTTGGCATATCACCTGAACGGGCTGCATGACCCGTCAACACTCCTATATACGTTTAGTGATATGTATGTAGTTGATGAATTAATAAGAGAAATTCAAAATTGAAGAAATAAACAACTATGACACAAGATATGAAACACAACGATATGAAACGGAATAACGAGATGAGAGCCATTGTGTTTACGACACGCAGGCACCATGGTTTCTGCGGGCAACTGCTACGCATGTTCTTTCTTCTTATGATGGCATTAGGAGTCGGAGAAATGCGGGGACAAATTACACCTACTACAGACACCAGCGATCCTGTTTATTATCTCTTCCAGAGTTTTGGTAATACAGGCTTTTACATGCGTCCAAATAATAATAATACTAATGCTGCTGTCAGCACGTCGAACATTCTGACTGATGACATGAAATGGTACTTCCTCAATTCTGACGAGATTGGCTACTATTATATATGCGACAAGGATGGGAATTATTTATATTTCTCAAAGCCATCTGGTAGCCAGAGTAGTCGAACATGGATGGAATTGAAAAGTCTTGATAACAATGATACAGAACATTATAAATTCTCTATTGCCCAGAATAATACTAAAGGGTGGGATGCTTATAATATCATTCCCTATGGTAATGCCGACAAGTATTGTTTGAACAAACAAGGAAGAAATGCTGGAACAAATGGCGTTCAGGTCTCAAACGGCTGGGATGATGAAAACTCCAACTGGGTTATCATTCCTATGACAGATTATGAATGGACACTCAGAGCTGATTGTTTTCGTCCTTCTGATCCAAGTAATCCTTCTGATCCAAGTAATACGTATTATTACAAAATCAAAAGTAGAAGAGATGCTAATTATTTCATAAAGCCAGGTACCAATTACGTAGGGACTTCGAATACTGTGGACGATGATATGATATGGTATTTTGAAGAGGCCTCATCTGATGATTATATGACTTACTATTACATCAGACTTGCAAATGATGGAAAATATTTAAAATATAGGAACAATGGGGATAATGCTATACAATTAGCAAACCATACTGGCAGCGAAACCGGTGATGAAGAAGACCGTTTCCAATTTATTGTTGTACGTGGTGCTGTCGAAAATGAAACTTGGAATACTACATCCATCTTTTACAATATTGTTCCCAAATTATTGAAGAGAACTAACAATAATATATACATTTATAGTGTTAGCAGTAATAAAGGCACAGGACAACCACTTAAAATACAAAATAGCAGATTTAGCACTGATACCCATTGGAGTTTTGTGAGTGTTGATTTCCAGACAATATGCGCCAAACCGGCTATTACATTCTCCAACACAACGGGAAAAGTATCCATCACTACCACAACAACCCGTTCTACCATTTACTATACCACAGATGAGGCAGAACCATCTTCTTCTAATGGAACGCCATATACTGCACCTTTTGTAGTAACCGAGCAGACTACTATCAAGGCCTTTGTCACAAGAACGGGCTTTACGGATTCCGAGGTGACAACTAAGATAATTAACAAAGTAGCAGCACCAACCATTGTGAATACTGAAGCAAGCGATATTTCTATTACCTCAGCAACAAATGGTGCCACTATATATTATACTACGGACGGATCTACACCTACCACATCGTCAACACCATATACAGAACCAGTGACAATAACCGCTGCCAGTGTTACAATCAAGGCTATTGCTGTGAAAGATGGCATGATTAATTCTGACGTTAGTTCTGAATCTTTTGCATTTGCATGTGCAACGCCTACAATCACCTTTGATAACACAACAAACACTGTTACCATTGCCTCTGAGACTGGCTCCACCATCTATTACGCATACGGTTCGACCGATCCTGCTGATCCAACGGTGGACGAGGGTGTCGCTCATGGCTCCAGCCCTGTTATCTTTCCCATCAGTTCAAAGACTTATATAAAAGCCTTAGCCATAAAGGAGGGCCTTGCCGAATCTGCAGTGCAGTCAAAAACTATTGATATAGTGCCATCTCCTGTAATAAGTTCTGTATCCGCTGATGGAAAAGTAACGCTGAGCTGTGCCATAGAGGGTGCAACAATCTACTACACTATTGGCGATTCCGAACCTGCAGATCCTACAACGGCATCCACACTCTACAATAGCCCCATAGAGAATGCGGGAGGTAAGTATATCAAGGCAATAGCTGTCAAAGAAGGATGGATTCACTCCGCAGTCTTTACGAGTAGCCAGATTAGGCTGGCGTGTGCACTACCAGTCATTAAACGTGAAACGGGAGGAAAGTTTTCCATCAGTTGCGCCTTCCCGTTATCAGGTGTTCACATCTATTATACTACAGGTAGTACAACACCAGCCGACCCGACAGCAGACGATGATGAGTACACGGAACCCGTCAGCATTTCCAGTTATCCCATTGTTGTCAGAGCTATAGCCATAGCCGATGGATATGATGACTCTGCAATTGCAGAACTAACAATAAATGAAGGCCTGGCCACTGACGGCACCTATTATGAAATAGCCTCGGCGGGTGACTTCGAGATATTTGCCACTATGGTAAATAATAATATAGACGCGGATTCCAACTATCGCCTCACTGGCGATTTCTCTGTTAGCGGCACAACAGCCATTACCCAAGCCTTTAAAGGAATTTTCGATGGCAATAATCACACTATTACCAATCTTAGTCATCCACTTTTCAGCATCGTAGAGGACGGTGTGGTGAAGAACGTTACCCTCAAGAATGTCAACATCAGCAGTTCGGATGATTATGTAGGTGCTATCGCTGGCATCGCTCAGGGCTACAGTCGTATTTATAACTGTGGCATTCTGCCTAACAGCAACAACTTCCCCGAGGGCGAACATCCTACGGTAACCACTACCGGTACCTGTGCTGGAGGTATTGTGGGCAAGCTGGATGGAGACTCTCGCGTTATCAACTGCTACAGCTATGCCGACGTCAGTGCTGCCACCACCGCTTCAGGCATTGTGGGCTACAACAACTATGCCAGCACTGCTCTCGTAACCGATAGCAAGTATGCTGACCTCCGCACAGCTGTAGTCAACTGCATGTTTTACGGCAACATCACGGGGGGAAGCAACCAGTATGGCGTTTACGGTGGCGAGCTGATTACCAATGCCGCCACTACCGGCATCAGCAGTTACAACTACTACAGAAGCGGCTCTACCTTTACTACCACATCAGGTGAGCCAACAGCATACAACTGTTCTTTCCCTGCCGAAGAGCGTTACCTGACCCAGGTGGAGTTTCATCGTAGCCTGCTCAACAGTAACCGCGAACTCTGCGGCTGGTGGGTAGGCTCCGACGTGGCACCCAGCACAATGAGCACTACCGATGTGCAGGCTATTCCCAAGGATGCCTCCATCATGTATAAATGGGTCGTTGACCGCAATCTCGCCCCCTATCCGATATTGAAACCTTTTGGAAAATATAACTCCGTCATTAACAACCCTGGTAATCAAACAGGCAACTCACTCTCAGTGACAGTGCAGTCAGGTAGCGGCTCATCTGCCGCAGACAAGACCATCTCCATTCCCATTACCAATATGGATCCCCAGAATCACGACTACGGTTACCACAAAGTGCAATTACCCTACTACAACACCGTTTTCGGCGATCCGAGTTCTAACGATTGGGACATCCGATATGCTGGCAACTACAAAGAGCAGGTGGTCACTGGTTGGAAAGTAACCTCTGTGAATCATGAGGGCGAGAATCACTTTGAGGCCGACTGGCAGGACGGTTACAACTTCGCTGACCGCAAATGCACTGACAAGGATCTCTACGAAACTTCGGGTCGTGTTTTCGCTCAGGGCGGCTATTATTATGTTCCTGACGGCGTAACTGCGATCACCATTGAGGCCTATTGGGGCAAGGCCATCTATGTCAGGAATGCCGAAGCCAGCTACGACCGCGTCAATATCACAGAAAAATCTACTGGAACACATTTCGCCCCTGCCGGCTCTCGCGGCAATAATGTCAACGGACAGACCATCCAGACCACCACGATAGCAGGCTCACTGACCACAACCAACATCGATGCGAAGAAGACCGTCTATGACTATGCCTTGGTGCTGGTGAGCAACTTGCAGGAGTCGGTAGGTGGCGCTGATATCGTCACTGCCACTGATGCTACACGTGGATTCACCATTATGAGTGCCGACTTCGACTTCGACGAAGAACCCGATTACTGTCTCGAATGGCAGCTCGGTGATGGTATGGGACGTCAGGTTATCTCCCCTGTACGCTTTGATTTTCTCCCCGTGGTTGAGTTAGGTATCGCGAGCAAACTGCATAATTCCACTAATTTCTTCTCCCTTGGCTGTTATCGCTCCAAAGGACATTTCGAGGTGACAGAGACCGCTTTTATCCGCTTCGGACAGTTTGAGTTTGAACTTGGCACACGTGACGAAGGTCCTATCATTCTCAACGGCGGAATCTACGACCAGTACTGCCGTGGCCGTAATGGTGAATCCAATCAACATATCAACTACGTTATCCTTGGTGGCCATGTTGTTATGCCTTCATTCACCCCAGGAGCACACGTCAATAACGGAGCCCTGTACAAAACCCGCCATTGTGCCGTCAACGTCCTCGGCGGTAACTTCGAGAGTTTCTATCTCACTGGTGGATACAATGAGGCCATTGCGCCATACGAAGACAACCCCCACTGTTATATCGATGGTGGTCGCTTTGGCACCATAGCCGCTGCTTATAAGGAGGGTATCGCAGGTGATGTCACCTGGCGTATCAATCATGCTCTCATTGGCGAGTTCTATGGTGGCGGTGTTATGTCGCAAGCTACTGGTGATACTTATAAGATAGTGAAAGGCAGTATTGACGTGGTCATCAACAACAGTACCGTCGGCAAATACTGCGGCGGCCCCAAGTTCGGTGATATGGTGTCAGGCAAGACTGTCACCACCAGTGCCAACAACACCACTTTCAGAGAATACTACGGTGCTGGCAATGGTGGTACTACCTATATACAGTACGACAAAACTGACGATTCCGATAAGGGTCCCTACAATGCTTCAACTTGGTCAACCACCGTCAGCGGCAAATATCACCCTCAACAATACAAAAGTACGGATCAGGGTTACGAGGCCAACTACGACATGGAGGTTATCAACACCTCTACTGGTGACTTAGCGGGACGAGTTATCAACCGTAGCTACTACTATTCCGCCCAGTTCGCCACTACCAATACCGGCAGCGTCACAAATACATTGACTGGCTGTACCATCGAGCAAAACTTCTATGGTGGTGGCTTCCTCGGCGGCGTCAATGGCAACGTCACCTCCACCCTTACCGACTGCACAGTCCATGGTTCCGTCTTTGGTGCTGGCTACTCGGCATCGGCAGGTACAGTCACTATCCACACGGATAAGACACCTCCATCGGCCAACATCTATACGGGTATGATTAAACCGCAGTCAGGCGGAAATGTTACCACTTATTACTGGACGCACGAGACATCGTTGGGTGGCAACGACCTCTCAACGAGTTCGCCTGCAGCACTGAATGTGGACGGCAAGAACTACCTCTACACAGAGATTTCTCTTGACAACCTCGGCGCAGTCAGCGGCGATGTCACACTCTCCATCAAAGGAAACTCTGAGGTTTTTGGCAATGTCTTCGGCGGTGGTGACCAAAGTAAGGTGGAAGGCAGTACGAAAGTGAACATCATGTACACAGAGCCGACACCATAATATGTAAAAAGTAAGAAACGAAACGGATATGGGAACATACATCAACATAGGAAATGCAGGATTCCAGCGTGCAAGGAATAGCGAGTACGTGGACAAATCTGGATTGATAGCAGTGGTGAATAGTACACTCTTCACCGAGAACTGCTTCAGTTGCGTGACTCGATGCCGTCGGTTCGGTAAGTCGATGGCGGCCAAGATGCTATATGCCTATTACGACCAGTCGTGCGACTCGCGTAGCCTATTTGCAGACCTGGAGATTTCCCATGATCCTTCATTCGAGAAGCACCTGAACAAGTATCCGGCTATCTATCTTGACATGACATCGTTTGTAACCTGTTACCATGATGAAGGTATTGTCGCTAAGATAGATGCCGCCCTTTTGGAAGATATAAGTCTGTCATACCCTGATGTTCCGGTAAAGGAAGAGGACAGGTTGATGGACTATCTGCTGCGTGTCAGTATAGCCAAAGCGGAGCATTTTGTCTTTATCATCGACGAGTGGGACGCTATCTGCCGTGAGTTCTCTCCTGGCACGAAGGCAATGGATGCATACGTCGGTTGGTTGCGGCGAATGTTCAAGAGTCAAGATGCGATGAGGGTGTTCGCCTGTGCCTATATGACAGGTATTCTACCTGTGAAGAAATATAAGACAGAGTCGGCAATGAACAACTTCATTGAGTATTCGATGGTGACACCTCGCAAGATGGCTGGTTTCTTCGGGTTCACAAAAGATGAGGTAATGGCTCTCGCAGAGAAGCATGGGACTGATTTTGACGAACTAGAGAAATGGTATGACGGTTACCAGATAGGCAACGAGCCATCGATGTTCAACCCAAGCTCTGTCATGCAGGCTATTGATAATGGTTATTGTACCAGTTTCTGGGCCTCTACGGGTGCCTATGATGCCGTGGCGCACTATATCCAGATGAACTATGAGGGGTTAAAGGATGATATCATCCAGATGCTGGCAGGTGGACGCTGTAAGGTGAACCCCACAAAGTTCCAGAACGATATGTCTATCATCCGTAGTAAGGATGACGTGCTGACGGTACTCATCCATCTGGGTTACCTCAGTTATAGTTGGCAGAAGAGCGAATGCTACATGCCCAACAAAGAGGTGGCAGGCGAGATGGTGAACGCTATCGAGGACAACAACTGGACAGAGGTGGCGAAGGCTCTTGAAGCCTCGGAGCAACTGCTTGAGGCAACGCTTCGTGGTGATGAGGAGGCCGTGGCCCGTGGTGTGGATGCTGCTCACGACGAGCATACAAGCATCCTCAGCTATAACGATGAAAACTCGTTAGCTTGCGTGTTGAGCCTCGCCTATTATTACGCTTATAATGACTATGTCATTCATCGCGAGTTGGCTACGGGAAAAGGCTTTGCCGACTTGGTGATGATACCACGAAAGAATGTCTGCAGACCGGCTATTGTGATAGAGTTGAAATACAATCAGGATGCCGATACAGCCATTGACCAGATTCTCAGGAAGCAGTATCCGGCGAAGGTGGCTGAATATTGCGGCGAGTTGCTCCTCGTGGGAATCAATTATGACAAAAAAGACAAGATACATCAGTGCAATATAGAAAGAATCAATAAATCGTAAAGATAAAAGATGTTAACGGGTACAAGGAATTACCTTTGGGTAACTTACCTTTGGGTAATATATTGTATCTTTGTGGCGTCAAACAATAAATGCAAGAAGCTATATGAATGCACCATTTCAATACGGGACACTTGCCACTAAGGAGAATTTCGTCGACAGGGTGGAAGACAGGGCTCAGCTGAAGAGCTTCCTTTCTTCGCATATCAACGTTATGCTGATATCGCCACGCCGTTGGGGAAAGTCTTCGCTCGTGAAAGTAGCAACGGAAGAACTCCAGAACGAAGAAAAGGACGTACGCGTCTGCTTCATCGATGCCTTCAGCATAGGTTCGGAAGCTGAGTTCTACAGGACTTTTGCCAGCCAGGTGATAGCATGTGCATCGACCAAGTTGGAACGGCGCATTCAGGATGCCAAGAAATTCCTGACGGGAGTTGTCCCGCAGGTCGTCATCAAAGACGATGTCACCAATTTCATGGCCTTCGACGTGAAGTTTACACCCAGTGAGCAAGACAAGATGGACATTCTACGTCTGCCTGAGACGCTTGCCGCAGCAAAGAAAATCCGGGTTGTTGTCTGTATTGACGAATTCCAGCAACTGGCAAACTTGCCGGAATACAAGAACATGGAAGGTAAGATGCGGTCAGCCTGGCAGCAGCAACAGCACGTCACATATTGTCTGTATGGCAGCAAGCGCCACATGATGATGGACATCTTCAACAATTCCAATTCGCCTTTTTACCGCTTCGGCCAGATGCTTTTCCTTGAAAAGATACCTAAGTCGGAGTGGATGCCGTTTATCATGGCATCGTTCGAGAAGACGGGTAAGCATATCTCTGAGGCTTTTGCCAGTCAGGTATGCGATACGGTGGAATGTCATTCATGGTATCTTCAGCAGCTATGCTATTTCATCTGGAATGCAACGACAGATGAAGTGACTGAAGACATCTACCACTATGGTTTACGACAGGTTGTCAATACCAATTCTCCTATGTTCCTCAGCGATACTGAGTCGCTGGCTCCGAGTCAGATAGAGATGCTCAGGGCCATTAAGGACGGGGTGCAGCAACTGTCATCGATAGAGACGAAGAAATCTTATGCAATGGGTAATCCTAACACCATTAGCAAGAACAAGAAAGTGCTGAAGGATAAAGACATTATCGAGGAGAGAAAGGGCAGATTGCGATTTGTAGATCCAGTCTACCAGCTTTGGTTTTCTCAGGAATATTAATATGCAAGAAGTAAGACAATGGAGCAAAATATAAGAAGAAGAGGCTACGCCGTGGGCGTGCAGTCATTCGACTGGATCAGAGAACGCGGTTCGGTCTATGTTGACAAGACGAAGCATATATGGCAGATGGTCAATGCCGATGCCAAAAACTTCTTCCTGAGCCGTCCGAGGCGGTTCGGCAAGTCGCTGCTGGTTGACACGCTGCGTTGTTACTTCGAGGGGCGTAAAGAGCTGTTCGAGGGTCTTTATATATATGATAAGGAGAAGGAGTGGCGGCAGTATCCCGTCATCAGAATTGACCTGTCGCGTGGCAAGTACTATGAAAAAGAGCGTCTCCACGGTACGCTCGACAGTATTCTTCACGACCATGAGGAGCGTTGGCGAGTGAGCATTAAGGACGAATACAACTACGATGCCCGCCTGACGGCCATTATACGGGAAGCCTATAAGCAGACGGGCGAACGAGTAGTCCTCCTTGTTGACGAATACGACGCACCTATGCTCGACAGCATCAATAACCGCGACCTGCAGGACTATATTCGCGAACGCATCCGCTCGCTATTTTCCACTCTGAAGGAGCAGTCGCAGTATCTGCGCTTCGTATTCCTGACCGGCATCTCCAAGTTCTCGCAGCTGTCGGTGTTCAGCGAACTGAACAACTTGCAGCAGATGACGTTTGACCCGAATTATGAGGCCATCTGCGGCATCACCGAGGATGAACTGCTTACAGAGCTGAAACCAGACGTTGAGCTGCTGACCGAGAAGATGAACAAGCTCTACAGACGCTGGGGTCTTCACTATACCTACGACGAGGTGTTAGAGAAGCTGAAGAAGACATACGACGGGTATCACTTCTCGAACAATTTTACCGACATCTACTGTCCGTGGAGCCTGCTTAACGCCTTTACGTTGGGGGACATTCAAAACTACTGGTTCTCGACAGGCACGCCATCGATGCTTATCAACGTGATGCGACAGCACAACATCAGCATGCAGCAGTTGGAAGGATGCCAGTATCCGCTGCGCCGTTTCGATGCCCCGACGGAGCGTATCACCGACCCCATCCCCGTTCTGTTCCAGAGCGGATTCCTAACGCTGAAGGACTACAATCCACTTACGAACAAGTACGCGTTGGGATTCCCCAATGAGGAGGTACGAGAGGGGTTCGGCTATTCGCTCTATCAATACTATATGGAGGACTATGTAGGCAGTCAGGACACACTTGGCAATGCCTATAACGACTTGCGCAGCAAGGAAATTACCATTGAGCAGTTCGTAGAGGTTGTCCGTCGCTGGTATGCGGGCATCCCTTATAGTATCACTGATAAAAATCAGAATGAGCAGCTCTACCTGTCACTCATCTACGCTGCCTTGGTGGGAGTGGGCGCCGATGTGCAGGCAGAAAGTCAGACCAGTGATGGACGAATGGACATTGCATTGAAAATGCCCGACACCATCTACATCATTGAACTCAAGTATGGCAAGACGGCCGATGATGCCATCAACCAGATACTTGGCAAGGACTATGCCGTGCGCTTTGCTACCGATACCCGCCCCGTCGTGGCCGTAGGCCTGAACATCAGCCAGGACCGTCGCACCATTGACGATTACAAAATTCTGGCATTATAGACACATCATGGTGACATCGTGAGAGGTAAGAAGTAAGATGAAGATAAAGACAAGACACATCAGTGCAATATATAAAGAATCAATAAATCGTAAAGATATGACATATATGAACAGATACAGACTGATATATACATTGCTGTTGACAGCCTTAATGGCAAGTATGAACGCCTCGGCTGGTGTCACCATTCATGGACACGTCTTCGGCGGCGGTAACGATGCTGCCGTGGAGACCAATACCACCGTGAACATCGGTGACGGACAGATTGACGGCAATGTCTATGGCGGCGGAAACTTGGGCTCAGTGGGAACATATGACACGTCTTCAGACATGAAGACCTTTGTTTTTACAGCTAACACCGGCACATGTAATGTCACTATCTTTGGCGGCACGATAGGTACAGGTGTTGCGATGAGCGCTGATGGAACATTCGCTAATGGTAATGTCTATGGAGCGGGCAAGGGTGAGGCCGATACCTATTGGTGTGAGAAGGCTATGGCATACAAGACGAATGTAATCATTAATGCCGGCACGGTAAATGGTACTGTCTATGGCGGCGGTCAGATAGGCCGCGTGGAAAATGATGCAACGGTCATTATCGGAGTGGAATCTCCTGCAAACAATACAGTTGCACCCAATATCATAGGCAATGTGTTCGGTGCCGGTGCAGGCCTAAAGACACATGGCTACTCGGCACTGCTGCGTGGCGACACAAAGGTTACCATACAAGGCAATGCCCATATCGGGCTCAACGTCTATGGCGGCGGTGAAAAAGCATCGGTGGGTAGATTCGTAATCAAAGGAGGACTACCGTCAGAACCTGCGGACGATGGCAGTGGCGACTGCATCGTTAACGTTCAAGGCACTGCTATCATTGGTACGAATACTGATAACAACATCACAGATAAGGGTAACGTCTATGGTACATGCCAGGGAGTCACACCTCCTACTTCATCAGAGTTTACTGCATATAATACAAACTACACGAGCATGCAGGCCGTCGCACAGAAAGCACCCGAGGGTACACAGGGTACCGCTTGGGCTTATGTTGATGGTTCTGATAATAAATATTATTGGGTATATTATGAAACTTTAGACGCTTACAAAGAATTCCTAAATACACTGGCTCTAGCCAGTCATCCAGTGGTGACCATCGGTGGAATATTGGCGAATGAGACGACAGGAGCTGTCACTCCTTCGGGCAATCCTACAGTCAACGGTTCCGTCTTTGGCGGTGGGCAGAGAGGTATTACCTTGGGTACTGTAGCAGTCAACATCGCTGGCGGCACCATATATGATGATGTCTATGGCGGTGGTGCGCTGGCCGATACGAACAAAGGCAATCAAACCGCTGAGAAATATGATATAGCTACGGTGACTGAAGGCGAAACGGATGTAGCGGGAATGTATGAGCTTATTGATGATGAATATACATTAACAGAAGATACAAAGGCTGTAGAAAGCAAGACGTATTATACCAAAGCGGCACAATCATCTATTAATACCACCACCGTCAACCTGACCGGCGGTTACATCAAGGGCGATGCCTACGGCGGCGGCCTGGGACAGAAGGCGGACTTCAATGGTGCTTCGAGCGACATCGCAGCAACGGTGTGGGGTGATATCTATGTAACTTTGAATGGAACAAAGTTCGATATCAACTATTACGATGAGACAGGCTATACCGACGTTGTGACGAGCGGTCGCGTGTTCGGCTGTAACAACCTGAACGGCTCGCCGAAGGGCGACGTAACGGTGACGGTGAATCAGACCGTGGCGGGCAACACGCACAGAACAGAATCAAGCCCAGTAGACAAGAGAAAGAGTGAAACAGAATCAGACCACTCATACGAACTGGCCGCAGTCTATGGTGGCGGAAACCTGGCACCATTTACGACGTCTGGCAAGAAGACGCACGTCATCATCCGCGGCTGTAGCGACACCAGTATCGAGACGGTCTATGGTGGCGGCAACGCCGCTCCCGTTCCTGAGACTGCAGTGGATATATATAGCTGCTACGAGATAGGCAGCGTGTTCGGCGGTGGTAACGGCAAGGATAAATACAAAAACGATAATGGTTGGCAGGACAATCCCGGTGCCAACGTCAACGGTCCGACGACGACCTGGATCTATGGTGGTACTGTCCATGAGGCATACGGCGCCAGCAACAAGAAGGGAACTATTACTGGAACAGTTCTCATTGATGTTGCAAATACCAATCCCGACAATTGTACCTTAGACGTAGCAAAGATAGTCGGAGCAGGTAAGGACGCTGACGTGAATGGTGATTTGATCATGGTGATGGGCTGTAAGCCTGGCACAAAGGTACCTGTGCTTTATGCCGGCGCCGACAATGCCCACGTGAATGGCAACGTAGAGCTGACTATCACCAGCGGAAAGTTTGGCCAGGTGTTCGGCGGTAATAATGCCGGCGGTTATATCTTAGGGCATATCAAGCTGAATATCGAGGAGACTGGCGATTGCGCTACTCCTATAGAAATAGACGAGCTCTATCTCGGTGGCAACCAGGCTGCATACTCTCAGTATGGTTATTATAATGCCGAAACAGATCCCACTAAAGCTCCAAACTATCAGCCGAGAACAGCAGAGATGGCTGACGCAGAAAGTTCTGACTTCAAAAGTCCAATTGGAGAAATTGCAGGCATGACTGTTAGAAAAGAGGCGCCCTACGGCCAGCCTGAACTGAACATCATTTCCTGTACCTACATCGGTCAGGTGTTCGGCGGCGGCTATGGTACAGGTGCTTCGCTCTACGGTAACCCGAAGGTGAACATCAACATGATTCCGGGTAGCAAAGCCAGTGGCGTTCCTGCCGTCATGACTGCGAAGGGACTTACTTCTTCAGAGAACCCCAACAATCTGGGTATCATTGGCACCGTTTACGGCGGTGGTAATGCCGCTGATGTCATTGGTGACCCCACGGTCAATATCGGCACGTTACAGACGGTGGATTTGGTGTCGACGGGAGTCACAGGAAACACAGTTGTAGGTGCCTACATCAGTGGCAACGTGTTTGGCGGCGGCAAGGGTGAGGCAAAGACGACAGAGGGAACAGAGGGCGAAGCATTCTTGTGTGCAAAGGCCATGGTGAAAGGCGATGTCGGAACGCATGTCAACATTGGTAACGGCTTTGTCAGAGGCAACGTCTATGGCGGCGGCGAGGTAGGCCGCGTGGAACATAACACGGCGGTAAAGATAGGACTCGATGCAGCTGATGTGCCTACAGGAAAAACGAGTGCGCCCACTATCAAGGGCAACGTGTTCGGAGCCGGCAAGGGTGTCAATACTCATGGCTACTCAGCCTTAGTGCGTGGCAATAGCACAGTCACCGTTCAGGCCGATTCCAAGGTCGAAAGCAGTGTCTATGGCGGCGGTGAGATGGCTTCGGTGGGCAAATATAGAGTCGAAAACGGACTGCCGGTGGCATTGGCTCCCGACAATGAACACCCCAACAGTGGATATTGCTACGTCTACATCCGTGGCAATGCCGAAATCGGTCCCAACGATATGGAGATGACAAAGGAAGGCGGCCCCTCAGATGCAGGCCACGTCTTTGGTGCCGGTAAGGGAGTCCTGCCATACGAAGGGTATACTGCTGCTAATGCACAGCCCTTCCACATGAATGGTACACAGCATAAGGTCAATAATGTTTGGGACGGGAAATCATGGGATGATGCCCAGACATGGTATGACGCTTACGATCCTGATGCTGAACTGGACGCAGACTATGTTAAGTTTATCAAGTCCTTGGCCTTAGCCACCCAGACCGTGGTGGACATCAGCGGAAACCCCTTCATCAAGGGTTCCGTCTATGGCGGCAGCGAGAATGGTTTTGTGCAGAAAGATACCCATGTAACGATATCGGGTGGCCAGATAGGTAATGGCTATGTGCAGATGGATGATGATGGAAATTACTTGGCTACGAAAGTCAGCGTAAATCGTCGATATACAACAACAGAGTGGTCTAATGGGGCTTTGGATGTTACAAATGACCGTGATGAGTTGAAAAATGCTGTTGCTAACACTTATTATAAATCTTCCCTACCTGAATGTGCCAGCTGGCCGTATGGTCAGGCTGCGAATGCAGCGAACCGATATGCCCCATACGACAGAGAGGCTCTGTCGACTGGTTATTATGATGCAGGTGGAACAAAATCTACCGAAGGAGGCAGACCTGATGGTGACGATGGCCATACCTTCTACGGCAACGTGTTTGCCGGTGGCTCAGGCTACTATCCTTATAAACCGGGCAGATGGTTTGAGGATGCCGGCGCCGTCTATGGCAATACCTACCTGACGATTTCTGGCGGACATATCCTGACCAGCGTCTATGGCGGTAACGAGATGACCGACGTGGGTACGTATGACGGTACCGACAAACTCAAGCTCACGTCAGGCGGTACCTGCACTATAACCATGACTGGCGGCACTATTGGTGTGCCCCGCACCCTGAAGCAGATAGAAAAGCACCCCGTGACCTGTTACCTATTCGGAGCTGGTAAGGGTGACCAGCGCGTGTTCTTCAACAAGTCGACCAACATAGGAAATGCCGTTATCAACATCTCTGAAGATGCCCGCATCTACGGTTCCATCTTCGGTGGTGGTGAGGATGGTCACGTCATGAAAAATGTGACGATGAACATCTTGGCAGGTCCGACCAAGACTGAGGGTGACGAGCAGATTCAGTATCCGTACATCGGCACCTGGGGCACCAGTTACGTCGATGGTAACGTGTTCGGCGGTGGTCGTGGTTTCGGTGGCGATGCCTATACTGCCGGTAACGTAGCAGGTACCGTCACGATGAAGATTGAAGGCGGCACAATGCTCGGCTCCATCTACGGCGGTGGCCGACTCGGTTCTGTGGGCTATGGTCTCTTCGATGCGAGTGTAACTGACTACTATGGTAAGATGCGTCCCGACGATACGACAGAGAGTTTTGCAGGTGTCAGTAGTAGCACTACGGAAGACTTCCCACGCGGCTATGTCTATATGACGATTGGTAAAGACGATGGAACAGGCCCGACCATCGGCAATAAATGGGAATACAAAGTCCCCAGTGCAAGTAACGGCCCGACAAATAATAATGAACCAACCCTTCCTGCCAACATTAGCAATTGGTCTACAACTCCTGGCGGTGATTGGGATCAATGGAAGGAATATAACCATGTGCCCAAGACGCTGTTTGACACATCCAACGGTAGGCTGCTGCACACCAAGGGCGGCAACGTCTTTGCCGGCGGCATGGGCCGTCGTGAGCAGTTAGATGGCGTGACGCCTATCCCCGCACCTGTCGGGAATACAGGCATTGACTGGCATAAGCTTGGTAATGTGAAGAGCACCACGCTGACCATCAAGGGCGGCACCATCAAGAGCTGTGTCTATGGCGGTGGCGAGTTAGGAGCCGTGCAAGAACATCATACTACCAATGATATCAATATGGGTACCGAGGTCATCATCCAAGGAACTTCTACCACCATCGGCTCCGAGGTGATGGACGGCAGCGCGGTGAAGTACACCTTCGGTAGCGTCTATGGCGGTGGCTATGGTACGGAGGCCGATGTCAATGATACTTACATTACCGACGTGAACACGCTTGCCGGTCTTGTGTGGGAGAGCACCAATGTGAACATGACTGCTGGCCACGTATGGGGTAGTGTCTTCGGCGGTGGCGAGATGGCCTGCGTGGGTGGCAATACCACGGTGGCTATCAGCGGCGGAGAGATTGGCAAGGGAGAAGTTCAAGGCTCAACCGACCCCATACCTAACTATGTGAAGTATGGTGGTGCCACGATGGGCAATGTCTTTGGCGGCGGTAAGGGCAGCGAGAACGCTGTCATCTCAGGCCTTGTCAAGGGCAACACTAATGTCACCATCAGTTCAAGTTCTACAGATACCGACGGTAAACAATTGCCTAAGATATACCATAATGTATATGGAGGTGGCGCCCTTGGCTCGGTGGGTACCTTCAGTCTCGCCACTTCCTCGGACAATGAGGTGAACCACGTGTCTGTCGGCACCCCCATCAGCTGGACTGCTGGTGGCACCTCTACTGTCACCATCACTGGCGGCACTATCGGCATCACCGGTTGGGACAACGGCATGGTCAACGGCGCTTCGCGTGGCGGTGAGGGCGACCCCAGCACCACCATTGTCGACCGCCTGGCTTGGGTCAAGACCACCAACGTCACCATTGGCACGTCATCCGGAGGTCCCTACATCACTGGCTCTGTCTACGGCGGTGGCGAGAACGGCCACAACAGCGAGAATTCCACAGTCACCGTCAATGGCGGCACTATCGGCTATACCAGTTACAATTTTGCTACCAACAGCTACGAATGTGGCAACGTCTATGGCTCTGGTTGCGGTACGGATAAATATGATACCAATAACGATGGCACTGGTGACACCTATAACCCCATGGCAGGTATCGTGCGCGGCACTACCACTGTGAACGTCACCGGCGGTACGGTGCGCCACAATGTCTATGGCGCCGGCTCCATGGCTTCGGTGGGCACAATGACAACAGACAACACAGGTGCCGTTACCATTCACAGCGGCGGTACTACTAATGTCACGGTTAGCGGCGGTACTGTGGGTGTCGACGGCAACAAGAACGGAGATGTCTTCGGTGCAGCCCGTGGTGATAAGACTACCACAGAGAATAACCTTGCTTTGGTTAAAGAAACAAATGTGGTCGTCAGTGGCTCAACCTCTACCACACAGATTAATGGCAATGTCTATGGTGGTGGTGAGGTCGGTAATGTGCATACCAACACAAGGGTGAATGTCCAAGGCGGCGCCATTGCCAAGAACGTTTTTGGTGGCGGTAAAGGCTCAGATCATAATTTCACGTGTGACAAAGCCATGGTGGGAGTCAATGACGAAGGTAAAGACGTGTCGAATCCTGGTGATAATGAATACAAAGATAAAGGCACGATTGTCACCATTAGTAACGGTACGATAGGAACACTCGGTACGAACAATCAACTCGCAGAGAACACTGGCAACGTTTACGGCGGCGGCGAGATTGGCCGCGTGGAATGGAATACGCAGGTAAAGATCGGAATTGGAGAAGGAGAAGGCACATTTGCGCCTATTATCTATGGCAACGTATACGGTGCCGGTAAGGGCTTGGCGACACATGGCTACTCGGCTTTGGTGCGTGGTAATTGTACTGTCACCGTTCAGGGCGGTGCCAAAGTGGGACATAATGTCTATGGCGGTGGCGAGAATTCAACGGCAGGCAGATATTGGGTAAAAAATATTAATAATATAGATGCTCAAAAAAAACCTATTCCGGGAGCACCTACACCTCCAGATGATTTGCCTGATGGAATGCCGTATAAACAACAGAGCGGTGGAATATGTAGTGTCACCATTCAGGGCGAAGCTGAAATCGGATATAATGGTGCTGCGGCTGACGCTGGTCACGTCTATGGTGCAGGCAAGGGAGTTAAGCCAAGTTTTACTCTGGGAACGACTGACAGAATGGTTAATGATGCTAACGGCGGCAGTTATGTTGCTTTTGAGGATGAAAGAGATAAAGTAACTAATGAAGTTGTTAAAACCGCTGAGGAGCTATATTTGGAGTTCCTTCAGACGCTGGCCTTAGCCACTAATTCCTCTGTAACCATTGGCGAATCGGCTCAAGTTAAGGGTTCCGTCTTTGGAGGCAGTGAGAGCGGTTTTGTGCAGCATGACACTAACGTAACTATTAATAATGGAACCATTGGCACAACCGCCTCGTATGGTAATGTATTTGGCGGCGGAAGAGGTCTTGAGGAATTTGCCGAAGCCGGTAAGGTGAAAGGGAACACCAGGGTCACTATCAATAACGGAACCATGTATGGCAATGTCTATGGTGGCGGTAACTTGGGCGATGTGGGCTTGATTACAAAACCTGCTGATTATAATTATACTTGGAAGCAAACCGATGGCACCACTGCCAATACCTCTGAGAATAACAATATTACTGGAACGAGCAATAATACTGGCATTTGCAAGGTTATCATCACTGGTGGTACGATAGGTATCAGTGGGGTAGACAGCCAAGAGCACGGCAACGTGTTCGGAGCCGGCAAAGGTACTGGAATAACATGGTGGTGCGAGAAAGCCATAGTGTTCGCAACGGATGTCAAAGTCAGTGGCAGCACAGTGGTCTACGGCAACGTCTATGGCGGCGGTCAGGTAGGCCGCGTGGAAGATGACGGCAAGGTGACGATAGGAACGGCAGGATCTGGAGAAGGAAGTGAGCCCGATATCAAAGGTGACGTATTCGGTGCCGGTGCCGGCTTACAGACACATGGCTACTCGGCTCTGTTGCGTGGCAATAGTGAAGTCACTGTCCAGGGTATTGCTCAGATTGGCGGCAGCGTCTATGGCGGTGGTGAAATAGCATCGGTGGGAAGATTTACTGTTGTTAAAGGATTACCGACAAAACCGGAAACCGGTGGAAACTGTACCGTCACAATCCAAGACAATGCCCAAATAGGCTCAAGCGGCACAGACCACCACGTCTTTGGTGCCTGCAAGGGTGTCACATCTACTTATAATCAAAATAATTATAAGAATTTCAAGAGTATGCAGACCGAAGAAAACGGTGCAAAAGGTACGGAAGGTGCCGACTGGGATTATTATAAATCATATTCCTCAGACTATGAAGGCACCAAATTCGTCTGGGTGTATTATAGAACAGAGACAGATTATCTTGCATTCCTTAAGACGCTGGCCTTGACCAGCCATCCAAATGTAACCATCGGCGGTACCAGAACATGGAATGAATCGACAAAGACAGAGAGCTTCACTCCTTCTTCGGGGACACCTTCCGTCTTTGGCTCTGTCTATGGCGGCGGTCAGAGAGGCGTTACCTTGGGACACGTGGATGTTAACATCATTGGCGGCACAGTAAAGCTGGATGTCTATGGCGGTGGTGCTTTGGCTGACACCAACCTCGGCAACTGGGATGTGAACGGCTATGTCTTGGCAGCAGCACTCAACGACGGTGAAAGTATTACCGACCTATACGCAAGGACAGGGACAGAGGGTAATTATACATACACGAAAATCAAAGATTCCGAAACGACTTTTGCCAGCAACACTTATTATCGTCAACAAGCCACGTGGGCTCATGATACTGGGTCTGCTTATTATAAGACCACCGTCGACCTGACCGGCGGTACCATCGACGGCAATGTTTATGGAGGCGGACACGGTAACGCGACAACAGAAGCCGAGGTCTATGGCGATGTGGAGGTGAAGCTGAACGAGGCCGTTGCTAACGATGGCT
This sequence comes from uncultured Prevotellaceae bacterium, assembly GCA_902794405.1. Taxonomy (GTDB): domain Bacteria; phylum Bacteroidota; class Bacteroidia; order Bacteroidales; family Bacteroidaceae; genus Prevotella. The sequence continues at coordinate 12,643 of CADBHI010000006.1, read as the reverse complement.
GTAAGGTAAAGGGTCAGATCTTTGGCTGTAACAACATGAACGGTTCGCCGAAGGGCGGTGTTACCGTGCATGTGTATAAAACAGTGGGCTACGATACTGACCACCAGAGATCAGGAACTAAGAACAACACGACCTATGAGGTGGCTGCCGTCTTCGGTGGCGGTAACCAGGCAGCCTACAATCCTCAAGAACCTGATGACGCCAAAAGCGTAGCGAATGTCATTATCGACGGTTGCGACCAGACGAGCATCGAGACGGTGTACGGCGGCGGTAATGCTGCCTCGGCACCGGCCACCCACGTCACGGTGAACGGCTGCTACGAGATTGGCACCGTGTTCGGCGGAGGCTATGGCGCCGGCGAGAATAACCCCGGTGCCAACGTGGGCTACAAGTCCGACGGAACAACTCCCTACGGATTAGGTACAACTACCGTCGACCTGTTTGGTGGAGTGGTACACGAAGCCTTCGGCAGCTCAAACACAAGGGGTATCGTACGTGAGGAAGCCCATGTGAATCTGGATGAGAAAAAGGATGGCAATGGTAATGTCTGTTGCCCCATGCTGCTTGACGAAGTCTATGGCGGCGGTAACGAGGCCTACATGGAAGGCGGCACGAAGGTGGACTTAGGATGTATCACGAAGCTGAAGACCATCTATGGCGGCGCGAAGAATGCCAACGTCAATGGCGACATCAATATGACCATCCAGAGTGGAACCTACGATCGCGTGTTCGGCGGTAACAACGTCGGCGGCACCATCAGCGGCACCATCACGGTAAACATCGAGGAGACGGGCTGCCATCCCATCATTATTGGACAACTCTTCGGCGGTGGCAACCAGGCTGCCTATACGGCTCCATTCGAGCCGGGTTCGACAGAAGAAAGACAGCCAGGCCCGACGATTAACGTCCGCTCGTTCACCAGTATCGGTGAAATTTATGGCGGCGGCTACGGTCAAACAGCCGTGGTCACGGGCGACACCTACGTCAATGTCAATGAGTGTGTGGGCGACCATGATGGAGAAGATACGCATACTGATGCAAACGATGCCATTAAGCAAATTAGCTTCACAGAGTATGTGCGCACAGCCGACGGAGGCTTCGAACTGGACGGAAATGGCGACAAGGTGACGAGGAATGTCACAGTAGATGTATTCATGCCACTCCATACCCCCAGCACGAACGATGTTAAGAGAATCGGTGCCATCCACCGTATCTTCGGCGGTGGTAATGCTGCCAATGTTGATGGCAACACCCATGTGAAGATTGGTACGCTAAGCCAAACGACATTTGTGACACCGAAAACGGCTTCAGAGACTGACCGCACCAAGGCTGTTGTAGGTGCCGATATCCGCGATAACGTCTACGGCGGCGGTAATCAGGCTGATGTGACAGGCGACACCGAAGTCATCATCGGCCAAGAAGGGCAAGGGGACTAATATGGCCTATGGGGCCAATAAGACCAATGAGACCAATGAGGCTGACGCTGGTTGGAGCATTGCTGCTCATACTGCTGAGGGCGGGGGCACAGGGATACCCGTTGCCCACGGTGCCGGACTCCATCTTGGAGCCGGAGAGGCGGGCCGACTATGCGACGGCCCACTTCTGGCAGCAGTATAACTACAGCGACACAACCTTGCTGCGGCAGGACTATGCCGAGCAGGCGGTGGCCGACTTCTTGGGACTGCTGACTCACGCCACTACCCATGGGCAGCAAGAGGCACTGAGCCAATGGACGGCCGGAATGGCACAAAGTGAAAAGGCCTGTCAGTACTTTACTGACACGGCCTTTCGCTATCTAAACAGTGAGGAGTCGCCCCTCTACTCGCCTGTGCTCTATGAGCTGCTGCTGCAGCACATTGACCAGGAGACAACGATGAACGAGGCCATCAGGAGCCGTGCCCATTTCCAGCTGACACTGATGGCAAAGAACAGCGTGGGCGATGTGGCAACGGACTTCAGCTTCGTGACTGCCGACGGTAGTCAACAGTGCCTCAGCACCACGGCCACCGACCGACTGACGCTACTATTGCTCTTCGACCCCGACTGCAAACGATGCCGCGACCTGCTGTTCCGGTTGCGCCACTCCTCGGCCATCAACAGCGCCATTGCCGACGGACGGCTGACGCTCTTAGCCGTCGATACTGCCGACGATGAGACCGCCTGGCAACAGGCCAAAGAAGAACTGCCCCAGTCGTGGCTCATTGCCAACGACCGGGGCATTATCACGGAGAAGTCGCTCTACGACCTCAATACGTTACCTGTTCTTTATTTGTTAGCTTCCGACAAGCGGGTAATGCTTAAGAACGCCAGCATACACCAGGTGATGGAAGCACTGAAATAACCCGTCTGTAGCAGACGGGCATTCTGCTACTGATAATCACGAATCAAAACCTTGATACCCGTTCCAGCAAGACGCAGGCTCGCCTGTTGAATGGGGGTCTGCGAATAGTGGTAGGGGAACAGCACCTTGGGCTTGATGACCTTGGCAGCATTCACTAACTGGTCGACGGTCATGGTATAAGGCTGGTTGCAGGGCAGGAAGGCAATATCGATATCCTTCAGGTTAGCCATCTCAGGAATGTCCTCGGTGTCGCCGGCTATATAGATGCGCAGACCGTCGAGTGTCAGCACATAGCCATTGCCACGTCCCTTGGGGTGGAATTGCTCACGACCTGGGGTCGTATTGTAAGCAGGCACGGCCTCAATCTTAATGTCATCACGGTAGATGATGCTGTCGCCGTTATTCAAGGGCGTGCTGTTATGGAAGTTATTGTTGTAAATATACTGGGTAGTATAGGTGCAGGTAGTTGCCGTACGCAGAATAGTAAGGGCCTCACGGTCGAAATGGTCGTGATGCTCGTGGGTGACGAGGATGATGTTGGCCTTGGGATAGACCGTGTAGTCGGTCACTGGCTTCGCTCCATCGGTAACAGGGTCTACCTGTATCTCTAAACCGTCGTACTGGATTCGCATACTGGCGTGCTTGATGCACGTAATCTTTACTTCTTTACCATTCTTGGTAGTGAAAATGTCAGTTTTCTCGGCAGCGATTGTGTTTGAGCACATCATTAGAGCCGCCATCATAGTCATTACAATCTTTTTCATTTATCAAATATTATGCTTATCTTTTAAAATGGCAAGGTTACAACAAAGCGGGCACCATCCTTATAATCGGCATCGAGCCTGATAGAGCCACACAGACGGTTGGCAATAATCCGACACAGCGGCAGGCCGAGGCCCAGTCCCGACTTGAAGGTGTCAAGCTTGACGAAGCGTTCGAAAATGTGTTCAGCCTGATCGGCAGGAATACCGCTACCGCTGTCTTGCACGGAGAGTATCAGGTTGCTGTCATCGGCTGAAGCTTGCAGGCTGATGCTCCCTTTCTGCGTATTCTTGATGGCATTGTCAAGCAATGCATTGACCATACGTGTCAGCATGTTGCGATTGGTCATGATCGTGAAGTCGGAAACCAGACTACTGTCTAACTGGAGGGTCACACCGGGACTGACATACGTCTCGTTGTCGCGAACCATCTTGGCCAGCATGTCGTTGACATTCACCTGATCCTCTCGCGATGCCTGTCCCGAAGCCTCGTTTTCCGACAACTCCAGTATCTCCTCTATCTGGTTGGTGATAATCCGGGTGTTATTGAGCATCAGCTGAGCCATCTCCTTACGTCTCGACTCATCCTTGCTTAACTCTGGGTTGGCCAGTACCTGGGCAAACCCCGATATCACGTTGAGCGGTGTACGCACCTCATGGGTCATGTTCTGAATGAAGGCCGTCTTCATCTTATCCGACTCCAAGGCATGCTCATAGGCCTGCTTCAGTTCACGCATGTGACGGCGACGGCTGAAGACGATGTAGCTCAACGCCAGTACGAGCAACAACAACAGCACAATGATAGCAGCAAGCGTAATGGTACGGATACGGGCTGCCTCACGCTCAATATTATAGAACCGCAACTCATCGCGGTAGTTCTGCATCGAGTTGCTCAGAAGCACGTTATTGACTGAGTCGGCAGATGCCGTTGCATCCTTCAGCGACTTGTAAGCCTCCTGCCAGCGCCCAGCCCGTTCATAGATAATGGTAATGGCATCACGACCATCGTCACCCAATTCCTTACGAGCTATGTCCACCGCCTTGTCGACATTTCCCATGCATGCCTCGTAATATACCTCCATGGAACGGCCATGGACAGAACTATTACCCTGTTTGACACCTTCGCGGTACTGCTTGTAAGCTTCGAGGAACTTGGGAATGTCTCCTCCGTTGAAATAGCTCAATGCCTTGCGTGTCTGAATATCAAACACCCTCTCGGGCGAATACTGGGCAGCTATCTCGGCCGCTTTGTCGAGCAAGCGCTCGGCTTCGGCGGGGTCGTCGTCGATTTCCACATTGACCAGGTTCATGTAGATAGGTGGCATGCTCTCATAGTAGCCATACTTCTCCATCATATCAATCACCTTATAGAAACAGTCCTTGGCCGCATCCTTGTTGCCACAGTAGCGATTCAGGTGGCCCAGCATGTTGTAGGCCATGTACATCTCGCTGTCGAGCTGTCGCTCACGCAACTCCTTTGAGAGCTGACTGGCCAGTTTGTAGGCCTCGAAGATGCGCTGCCGATTAATCTGGAACACGATTTCATTGCATCGCTGGGTATAGTAGGCGTGCAAGTCGTTCTGTTCGAGCAGGTAGTCTTGCAGGTTTTTCAGTGCTGGGTAGAATCTCAGGCTGTCACCACTGTTAAAAGCATGGTGCATGGAGTCACGCAAAGCGAGGTACTCTGGTGACGTTTTATAACTGTCATCGGCATACATCGGAGTGATGCACAGAAGCATGACCGCAACGATCATTAGGTGTTTCATATCTATAGCGGCTAAAGTTCGGATTCCTATTTGACTGCAAAAATACAAATATATTTTGTTTTCTCCAAATTTTTTCATTACTTTTGCAGTCATGAACATTGAACCGATAGCATTTTTCCATTCTCCGCTGACCTCGAAGTTCGGAATCCCACGTCAAAGCGGACTGGCACCAGCCGTACCGGGACGCATCGTGTTCATCCCCGATTACCGCCATCAGGAGGCTGTTCGTGGGCTGGAAGCCTTTGACTATCTGTGGATTATCTGGGAATTCAGCGTTCAGCCTTCCACAGCCAGTACCGCCAAGCTCACCGTCCGACCGCCACGACTTGGTGGCAACGAACGCATCGGGGTCTTTGCCTCGCGCTCGCCATTCCGTCCCAATCGATTAGGACTCTCGTGCGTACATATAAATAAGGTGGAACTGAACGGCGACGAAGGACCGATTATTCATGTGACAGGCGCCGACCTCATGGACGGTACACCCATTTACGACATCAAGCCTTATGTTACCTATGCCGACAGTCACCCCGAGGCCCGCTCAGGATTCGTTGACGAGCGGGAGTGGCAGCCACTGAAGGTGGAGATTCCCGACCAAGTGGCGCGTCTCTTCGATGCTGACGAACTGCGAGGACTTCAGGAAGTGCTGGCACAAGACCCCCGACCACAATACCACGACGACCCACAGCGCATCTACGGCATGCCCTTCGGTGGGCATGACGTGAAGTTCAGGGTCGACGGAGATACTGTCTACGTTGTGGGTGAGAGGTGATTAGATGACCTGATGGCTCAGCATACGCTGCTCGGCCATCTGTTCGTACTTCGTGCCGGGACGTCCGTAGTTGGCGTATGGATAAATGCTGATGCCACCGCGAGGTGTAAAGAGACCGATGACCTCGATATACTTAGGATCCATCAGCTTCACCAAGTCCTTCATAATAATGTTGACGCAGTCCTCATGGAAGTCGCCATTGTTACGGAAGGAGAAAAGGTAAAGCTTCAGGCTCTTCGACTCTACCATCCGCTTCTCGGGAATATACATAATCTTGATTTCAGCAAAGTCGGGCTGTCCGGTAATAGGACACAGCGACGTGAACTCGGGGCAGTTGAACTGCACCCAGTAGTCGTTGCTCTGATGTTTGTTCTCAAACGTTTCCAACACCTCAGGTGAATAGGTGTTCAGATACTCGGTCTCACGACCCAATGCCTTCAGATGATCTTTACTTCTATCCATAGTTCAATACTCAAAATCGTAAGTGACTTCTGTTGCCTTCCGACTATCCTTGACCACCATGCGGCGCACGCTGCGGTCGGCATTCAGCTCGGTGGTGACGTCGATGACGCCCCCTCCTACCCTCACAGCCCGCTTCACGATGCTGGTGCTGCGGCAATAGCGGAACATGGCCAGCAACTGCAGAGGCTCACAGTCGTCCATGCCAAGAATCAGCTGGTTGACATCGACCGTCTGGTAACGGTTGTCGAATGAGCCATACTCCAGTCCATAGCGTTCTATGGTGACAGTCTTCGGCTCTACCTTGCGCTGGTTGTAATAGGTCAGGCTGTCGGCGGTATGCAGGCTGTCGGGCTCCACACTCTTGCCACCTAACAGGTAGGCATAAGCCTGTCGGGTCTTTGATTTCGAAGAGAAATAATTAAAGGCATAGCTGACGGGCATCTGCACACCGTTGGAATAATACTGTGATGTGTAGCCGATGGTGTCGCCGCTGCCTATGAGTTTCTCCGTCTGATAGCCCTTGTCCATGGTTCCCGTCAGGGTGCCGTCACTCATCTTGACAGTCAGGAGAGAAGACGGTTCGTGATAAGCGATACTGATGTTCTCGCTGTGTCCGTCAGGATCGGTCATCGACAGGCTAACGGGGCGACTCTTGGAGTCGTAGCTGATATTCACTTTCCACTGGTCGCTCGACGTAATGGTCTTGACCAAAGCGGCATTGCCAAAGGAGCCGTCGCCACGGGTGGCATACTGCAGATACTGCCAGGTAGCATGCGCCTCACTTGGACGTTCAGTATCAGTAATGGTGAATTGCGCCAACCTTGAAATGCCCGTCGTATTGGAGGTGAAATTCACGGTCATGGAATAGATGGCACTACCTGAGCCTTTCATCCGGTCGATGGAACACCAGTCCATATTCGGCAAATCTGCAGTAATCTGCCAAGGGCCGAGACACCGCACAATCACCGAGTCCATCGTGGTATTGGCATAGAGAGCGTTACGCACGTTTGTCGGTTTTTCAAACGAAAAGCCGGCATAGTAAGGATCCTCACTACTGAGGCAGGCCGTCAGCTGCACTGCCACGGCCAGTATAACGAACAGATTGATGATCTTCTTCATTTTCATTCTTCTTTAGCGCTTATTTATAACAAAGTTACAGACCCCACCCCCCCAGCCCCTCCCCTTGAAGGGAGGGGAGAGAGACGGCGGGCTTTCTGCAGTACTCCCCTTTAAGGGAGGGACGGCGGGCTTTCTGCAGTACTCCCCTTTAAGGGAGGGACGGCGGGCTTTCTGCAGTACTCCCCTCCCTTCAAGGGGAGGGGCTGGGGGTGGGGTCTGTATTGTTCTTTCTCATGTCTGTTTTCGTTTGTTCGAAAATCACGCTGCAAAATTACGAACTTTCTGCGAATTGACCACAGGAAAAGTATGAAAAAACACAAAAATGGGGTAATACGATGATACGATACGGCGAATCCTGTCAATCGTCGTCGTCGAAATCAAAGGCTCCCCAGTCGCCAAAACCCTCAAGGGCTGGGGTGACAAAAGCGTCCATCTGGCGACGGTCCTTCTTGGTAGGACGTCCTGTACCACGCTGACGGTCAACAAAGCCGCTGATGCGGTTCATCTCCAACAGCTCGTACTGGTCGGGCGTGGTGATATTTTCATAGATTTCCGGCAAGAGCTTGGCACCGACGCGCTGTTCGATGGTCTTGAGAATACGGAAGGTAAAGGTAACGGGCGGCTTACGAACGGCAATGATGTCGCCAACCTTTACCATTCGCGAGGGTTTCACGTTGACACCATTCACCATGATTCGCCCGTTCTTACAGGCGTCGGCAGCAATGGTTCGTGTCTTGAAGATACGCGAGGCCCAGAGCCATTTGTCAAGACGGGCAAGCCCACCCAAGCCCTCCCCAAGGGAGGGATGTTGAATAGTCTTACCATTATTGTTCTTATTGGTCTTGTCAGTCATCGTATAAAAGTATTTAGACATCCCTCCCTTGGGGAGGGCTTGGGTGGGCCTTCCCCCTCTTATTAAACTGATTCATCGTGATGTCGATGCCGGCCAAGACAAAACTCTTGATGATTTCTACGGCCGTATCGATAGAGGGTTGCAGGACGTCTTGTTCCTCGGAGGTAAATCGTCCGAGCACATAGTCTATCTGCCCGCCTTGTGGATAATCGTTGCCAATGCCCATGCGTAGTCGGGGATAGTCCTGACCGATTAGCTGCTGGATATGTCCTAAGCCATTATGGCCGCCATTGGAGCCATTAGCCTTCAACCGGAACTGACCGATGGGCAGGGCCACATCGTCGCTGACGACGAGCAGGCGGTGCTGATCAATGTTCTCCTTGTTGAGCCAATAACGCACGGCATTGCCGCTGAGGTTCATATAGGTGGTAGGCTTGAGCAGCACTACTTTGCGCCCTTTCAGCGACGTCTCGGCTACGAAGCCATAGCGTTTGTCCTCAAAAACGATATTGGACGCCTTCGCAAAAGCGTCCAATACCATATAACCTGTGTTGTGGCGGGTCTGGGCATATTCGTCGCCCGGATTTCCCAAGCCTACAATGAGATACTTGTCCATAGGGATTACTCAGCAGCTTCAGCAGCGGCAGCAGCCGAACGAGAAGCACGGGTAGCCTTAACAGAGCAGACAACCACCTCGGGAGAAGTAGCGATCTTCAGACCCTCGAAGTTCAGAGTGCCCACCTTGATGGCCTTGCCAAGCTGCAGGTTGGTAACGTCGATGTCGAGCTTCTCAGGAATATTCTTATAAGGAGCGGTAACGTCGATCTTACGGATAGAGAGGTTCAGACGACCACCATCACGTACACCCTGAGCGTGACCAGTGAGGTTAACAGGAATACCAACAGTGATATCCTTCGTCTCGTTCACCTCATAGAAGTCGGCGTGCAGCAGTGCGTCGGTTGTGGGGTGGAACTGCAATTCCTTCATGATAGCCTTGTGCTCCTTACCGTCGATGTTCAGGTTGACGACATAAACGTGGGGGGTGTAGATAGCCTTGCGGAGTTCAGCAAACGAAGCCTGGAAAGCCAGTGCCTCGGGCAGACCGTTCTCACCCTTTTTCTCACCATACAGATTGCAGGGAACCATTCCCTCCTTGCGCAGAAGCTTTGAAGCCTTCTTGCCAGTTGCGGTACGTGTCTGACCGCTCACATTGATTTCTTTCATAACTTTTTGTGTTACTCTAAATTAATACTGTTTGTTGTTAATTCACCATCACACGGTGTGCTTTTTTGTGAAAGCGGGTGCAAAGGTACAATAAAAAAGTGAAAAGTGAATAGTGAAAAGTGAAAAATTTATGTTTTTTACGCTTTTTTCTTGCGTAATCGGTGAAAAAGAAGTATATTTGCAGTCGAAACAAACCATAACGACATGATTAATCGCGAAATCATACGTATCAAGATTGTTCAGTTAACCTATGCGTACTATCAAAACGGTAACAAGAACATTGATACAGCCGAGAAAGAACTGTTCTTCAGTCTTTCAAAGGCATACGATCTTTACAATTATCTGTTGGCACTGATGGTAGCAGTGGCCAAGGAAGCCAAACGGCGGTTAGAGATTTCTGAATCCAAGGCCCGTCGCGAAGGTACGGAGATACCCTCGTCACGCTTCGCCTACAACCGATTTACGCTCCAGCTGGCTGAGAACCACCAGTTGTGCGACTTTATCAGTTCCCAGAAGCGTACATGGGCCGACTATCCTGAGTTCGTCGGCAAGCTCTTCGAACAGATTGAGCAGAGCCAGATCTATAAGGACTATATGAATGCGCCGACCGACAACTACACTGCCGACCGTGAGGTGTGGCGTAAGATCTACCGTACACTCATACAGGAGAATACTGAACTGGACTCGCTGCTTGAGGAGCAGAGCCTCTACTGGAACGACGACAAGGAGATTGTGGATACCTTTGTGCTGAAGACCATCAAGCGCTTTGACGAGCAGAACGGGGCTCATCAGGAGCTTTTGCCCGAATACGACAACGACGAGGACAAGGATTACGCCCGCAAGCTGTTCCGTGCGGCTATCCTGAACGGCGATGAGTACCAACGTTTCATGAGTGAGGCTTCGCGCAACTGGGACTTTTCCCGACTGGCATATATGGATGTGGTCATCATGCAGATTGCCATTGCAGAACTGATGACCTTCCCCTCTATTCCCGTCAGCGTTACTATCAACGAGTTTGTTGACATTGCCAAGCTCTACTCCACAGCCAAGAGCGGAAGCTACATCAACGGCATGCTCGACTCCATTGCCCGTCACCTTATTAAAACAGGACGGCTGATGAAGCACATGGAGAAGAGAAACGTTTAACATTGAGATTGAACATTGAACAAATAACAAGACAAAATGACACAGATTATTTTAGCTGCTCAGGCAGCACAAGGAGGTAGCGGAATGTCTATGATCCTGATGATGGTGGCCATCTTTGCCATCATGTGGTTTTTTATGATCCGCCCACAGCAGAAGAAGCAAAAGGAAATCCAGAAATTCCAGAACGAGCTGACTGAAGGCACCCAGGTAGTTACCGGTGGTGGCATCTACGGTACCGTCAAGAGCATTGATCTGGCCAAGAACACCGTCGAGGTGAAGATTGCCCGTGACGTGGTTGTCACCGTTGACAAGAGTTACGTGTTCAAGGACATGGCTAACGCTCCTCTTCAGCAGAAGTAAAGATACATGAGCAAGTTGCCCAGAGTCATCGTCACAGTCAGGAGTTTTCTGTTCAGCAGAACGAATGGAGAGTTTCTGATTTTCTTATTCTTTCTCATCCTTTCGGGCATCTTCTGGTTACTCATGACGCTCAACGAAACCTATGAGAAAGAGATTGTCATCCCAGTACGTATTACCAACATACCTGCCGATGTCATGCTCACCAGTGACGAGGTTGACACCGTACGTGTCACCATCCGCGACCGAGGACTCCTGCTCTTATCCTATATGTTCGGCGATGACCTGCAACACATTGAGGCCAACTTCAAGAACTACGATCAGACCGATGGAAACGGATGTATCACTTCTGTCGAACTGAGCAAGCTCATTCAGCGCCACCTATCCAGCTCAGGCAAGATTACCAATATCAAACCCGACAAGGTACTGTTCTACTACAACACCGGAGCCTTCAAACGAGTACCGATACGCTGGAAGGGACGTGTTATTCCCGAACAGTTCTACTTCCTCAGCGATGTTAGCTATTCGCCCGACAGCGTGACTATCTATGCTTCCGAGGAACGCCTTGACAGCGTCCGCATGGTCTACACCGAACCCTTGAACCACGTTAATTTCCGCGACACACTGGTTACCGACTGCAAGTTCCAGCGCATTGAGGGTGTCAAGATAGTACCTGACCATGTAAAAATAACCTTCTATACCGACGTGCTGACCGAAGAAAGCATATCAAACATACCAGTAAAGGGCATCAACATGCCTCCCAACAAGGTGCTGCGCACGTTCCCTGCCAAGGTCACCGTCAAGTTCGTTACCGGTATCAACGTCTACCGAACGCTGTCGGCCTCTGACTTCACGGTCATTGCCGACTACAACGAAATTGCCGAGCATCCCTCTGAGAAGTGCAAACTCTATCTGGAGCAGGTGCCGCAAGGCATTACTCGGGCCACACTGGTTCATAAGCAGGTGGACTACCTGATTGAGGACATCACACCATGAAGATAGGGTTAGCAGGAGGCATCGGCAGCGGAAAGAGCTATGTGGCAGCACGGCTCTTGCTTCATGGCATCAAAGTCTACGACTGTGACTCAGCCGCCAAGCGATTGATGCGCACTTCGACGCAGTTGCGAGAGCAGCTCACAGCCCTTATTGGGGCTGACTGCTATGAGAGCGATGGGGGTGATGGGGCTAATGGGCCTGGCCGACTTAATAAAGCGGCCGTCAGCCGTTTCCTTCTGGCCAGTCCTACGAACCAGCAAGCCATCAACGCCATTGTCCATCCCGCCGTCTTTGCCGACTTTGAGGAGAGCGGCCTGCAATGGCTCGAAAGCGGCATCATGTTCGAGTCGGGTGCCAACCGTCATGTCGACCGTGTTATCGTGGTCACCGCCCCTAAGGAGGTGAGACTACAGCGCATCATGCAGCGCGACGGCATCAGCCGTGAACAGGCCCAGCAATGGATAGCCTGCCAATGGCCGCAAAGCAAGGTACGCCGCCTGGCCGACTACGAAATCGTGAACGACGGCCAACAAGATATTGACAAACAATTAAACATTATATTAGAACAATTATGCAACAAACCATTTTAGCTATTGCCGGCAAGCCCGGCCTCTACAAACTGATTTCACGTGGTAAGAACAACCTCATTGTCGAGGCACTCGATGCCACCCACCGCCGCCAGCCGGCCTTCGGCTCTGACCGTATTACCTCATTAGCCGACATCTCCATGTTCACCGAAACCGAGGACGTGCCCTTGATGACCATCCTTGAGAGCATCAAGAAGATAGAAGACGGCAAGAAAGCCAGCATCGACCCCAAGAAGGCCAAGCCTGAGGAGCTGCACGACTA
>CADBHI010000005.1 GCA_902794405.1 uncultured Prevotellaceae bacterium | reverse complement strand
GTCAGCTTCTGCAGGACGATATGCCCGACAACCTGCGCAATTGGCTCGACGGCTACGCCGAGCAGCTGCAGGCCATCGAGAATGGTGAGGCCACACCGGTACTTTCCCGTTCCCTAAGCGGTGTTAACGCCGTCGGTCCGCTCATCCAGACGCAGTGGAATCAGGACGAGCCTTACAACCTAATGACACCTACTTATATAGTACAGGACCAATATGGTAATGAGTACACCAAGCACTTCGTAACAGGTTGCGTCGCCACCGCCCTGGCTCAGGTGATGTATTTCCACCGCTGGCCAGAGTCGTGCCCCACTATTCTTTCCTACACCACAAAATCGAGGGGTATCTACATGCCGGCTTTGGAAGCCACCACTGAAGCCCCCACCTTCGAATGGAACAAGATGAAAGCCACTTACGCCCCCAGCGAGACGGGAGAAGCTGCCCAGGCCGTTGCCAAGCTGATGCTCTATGTGGGCCAGGCCAACGAAATGAACTACAACACGAAAACATACGGCGGATCAAGTGCCTACATCATAGAACATGTGATGGCTGATATCTTTGGCTACAGCCGTTATATGCATACCGTCAATCGCGACGATTTTACTACAGCCGATTGGGAGAACATCATCTATCAGGAGCTGAAGGCCAACCGCCCTGTACTCTATGACGGAAGTTCAAATTCCGGCGGTCACCAGTTCATCTGCGACGGCTACGACGGCAACGGGCTCTTCCACATCAATTGGGGATGGGGCGGCGTCAGCGATGCCTATTTCGTTCTCGCCATTGCAAATCCTCCCAGAAAGGGAGCTGGCGGTGGATCGGGGAATACCGGCTATATTTATAGGCAGTCGGCGCTCATCGGCTTCCAGCCTGCTGGCGAGAATGAGCCCGAAGTACCCAGCGTTTATTCGGCCGTAACAACCAATTTTAATGACGCTACTTATAACCGCGCCTCTCTTACCGAGAACTTTACTGGGGTTTCTACCAGCGGGACCTATTTCTATGGTGTATATGATTACGTGCCTACCACGACCTATCCCATTGAGGTGGCTTGGGCACTGTGGCAGAACGGAAGAATCATCGATGTAGCCACGCCGACGAAAAATTACACCGTCAATAATACCAACCTGGAACCTTATCATTATTATATGCCTATTGGGGCTAATCCCATCAGCTTTGGTGCCAACGTTTCCGATGGCAGCTATAGGCTGGTGCAGGCTTGGCGTCCGCAGGGTAGCACGGGTGACTGGACGGTCATGGCTACCGGCGCTAACGCCCTCTTGGCTGTTATTTCTGGCAACGAGCTGAGTGTTCGTGCCCCAGACAAGAATACGGTGACTTTCACCGTCACCGACGTCAGTTACAGCGGCAGCATGTCGCAGGGTGAAGACATCACGGCTACGATTTCGATGACCAATACCAGCGATGTCTCTCAGCAGGAGGTTTATCTCTGGATGGAGGTGGATGGAGCATGGACGAATATCGGCAGAGGCGATGCCTGTCTTGATCCAGGAGAGTCCGGCCAGGCCGCCATCAAATTCAGTTCATCGAACGCCGGCACGTTCAACATTAGGATCACTCCTGACAACGATGTCAATAATGTGATGGGAACCTCTACGGTTACCATTTTTCAGGTCATGATGGCAGAAATCGACGGCATTGTCTATAGTTATACCGAGGGTAGTGACTATGCCGATATCGTGGGTGCCAATTCAGAATATTTCAATCTCGATGCTCAGTACGCAAATTACCTTCTGGACCTCGTGATTCCTGGAAGCATAACGATTAGTGACAAAACATACAAAGTCAGGAAGATTCAAGACTATGTATTCTACCAATATCGCTTCAAGACTATCACTATTGAACATGGTTTAGAGGAAATAGGAAACGGCAGTTTCTATAACTGCTTTATATGGGGAGGATACGAGAGTAAAGCAGCCATTGTCATTCCCGAAAGCGTCAAGACCATTGGCGATGAGGCATTTGGATATATCTATGGTCTTGACGGACTGGAAATATCCCTCACCCTCCCTTCTTCCTTGACGAGCATAGGTAACAATGCCTTTGGAGGGTGGACAAGCGAAAGCCTGACCACCGTCAACTGCCGCGCCATCCGCAATCCGTTTGCTATCAGCGCCAATGTGTTCCAAGCAGAAAACGGTTCCTTCACCACCGCAAAGCTCATCATTCCCAAGGATAATAGTAAGGTGGTGGAAGGAAGGTACCAGGCCACTGCGGGCTGGCAGCAATTCTTTGGCGGCACGAACACCATCGAGGAGTTGGCTGGCCGCTGCGACGCCAACAGCGACGGCTCCGTCTCCGTCACCGACATCGCCGTAGTGGTGAACAGCATCCTGTCGATAGAGAACGGCGGCGACTTCGACGGCTTCGGTGCAGACGCCAACGGCGACGGCGGCATCACCGTTACCGACATCGGCGTCATCGTCGACACAATCCTCGGCACAGGCGGCACCAACAACGCCCGACGCATGACCCGCGACGCTGTGGAGCCACAGTAGTCTCCACAAACTGGGTGAGTTGGCACTGCTAAATGGCCGAGTTAGCACTGCCAAGTGGCCGAGTTTATAGTCGCATCTTGATGACATGCGCAATCGTCCTGTCGCCCCCTACCGTAAGCACCCCTCATACTATAGCCCTCCCTCTTTATAGAGGGGAGGGCATGTATAGAGGGGGGTAGCTTACTACGGGGGCGGCAGGACGATGCCCACCCGTTTGTAGCCCGATAATGAATGGGGGGAGCATCACTAAGGCGGGAGCAACCATCGAATAATGAAACTCGATTGAAAAAAAGTCCGAAAAGTTTGGCAGTTTCGGAATTTATTCGTATCTTTGCCACCGAATTATATTCATATCAACCAAACCGATGAGACAACAATAGTCGCAAGACGAATAACAGAAATAAATAAAAACGCAATAAAAAGACTAAATTATGAAAAAGATTCTTTTAACAATGGCCTTCGTGCTCACCGCTCTGGGCAACGCATGGGCCGACGAGGTATCATGTACCGACAACGTTTCAATCCCACAAGGAAGCGCTGCAACATTAGAAATCCTGTTAAAAAACGATATTAAGTATCGTCAAGGTGTTGAGTTTTTTATTGAATTGCCTGCTGGTGTTGAACTTTTGGCAGCTAATGTTACAACACGACTCCCAACAGCAAATATAAAATTTAATTCGGCGGGCACACAAAAATGGCATGTTCTTGCTTGGTCGACAGATGACAAAACAATTGGTACTAATAAAAAAGCTAAAGCAATTATAGAAGTTCAACTTAGGGCTGATCCATCTTTGGTTGAGGGCACAACTCTAACGGGTGAAAATTGTGGCAAAATTACAAATATGGAGATGACATATCCAGATAATACACCATTTAAACCTGATGATATGACATTTGGAATCTCAATTGGCACAGCGCGTGAATATATTGATTTATGGGATGACCAGCCATTGCCTAATTATACGGATCCTGTAGACGTAGTAGTTCATCGTAGTATTAAGAGTGGGCAATGGAGTACAATTTGCTTGCCATTTGACATGTCAGAGGTTCAAGTTAAAGAAGTATTCGGAGATGATGTTAAATTGGGAGAGTTCACTGAATGGAGTTATGATGGAGAATTGCCTGAGGTAGATGCAATAAATTTGGTTTTCACTCCAGTAGATGCTATCCTAAAACAGCGTCCATACGTTATTAATGTGTCTAAGTCTATCAGTTCTTTTAAAGTACAAAATGTGTCTTTAAAAAATATTAAACTTAAAGATATCGAGTTAGATCTTGATGGTGAAGCTTATGGTTATATGAAAGGTGTGCTTGAAAGTACAATTGTTCCTGAGAATGATATTTTCCTAGCAAATAATCTGTTCTGGAGTTCAACAGGCAATACGACAATTAAAGGTTTTCGTGCATATTTACATTTCCAGCCCGATCCTGACAATCCTGAATCAACGATAATATTTAATGAAGATAACGCTTCTCGTATCTCAATGTCATTTGATGAAGAAGCCACGAAAATCAAAGATATTCGTGCATCAGAGGACGATAATAGTATTTACAACCTGAGTGGCCAGAAGTTGGAGCGTCTGAACAAGAAGGGTCTCTACATCAAGGGTGGCAAGAAGGTCGTGATTAAGTGAGAATGGAGTAGATAGAGATAATTTTAAACAGATATAGCTATGAATAAGAATTATATTGCCCCACAGATAGAATCGATGGATGTTGAGCCAGAGGAGATGATGGTAGATAGTAAAGCTATGAATGCAACTTTTGATGCAGATACACCGGCATCGGTAGGCAATGGTTACGGTGGAATAGCCCCTGTTGGTCTTGATGCTGATTCCCGCTTATTTGATGACTTATGGGATGACGACGACGATTATTAATCCATTTTAGAAACAATAAATAAAGACGGTACTTTAGGTAAAAGTGCCGTCTTTTTTGGTGAAAGCGTTGGGAGTGTCATCAGAAATTTGTATCTTTGCGTCCTCAAATACCAATAACTATGTTGCAAATCCGCTGTAAGAACAATAACACAACGAAGAGTTTCCAGGAAGGATGCTCGTTATTAGACGTTTACCAAGAGTTTGCTGACGAACTGAAAATGCCGTACCCCGTGGTGTCGGCCAAGGTGAATAATGCGTCGCAGGGACTGAAGTTCAGACTTTACCATAACCGCGATGTGGAGTTTCTTGATGCCCGTGATGGATCGGGGCAGCGTGTCTATGTGCGCTCTCTCAGCTTTGTGCTCTACAAGGCGACGAGTGATCTGTTTCCTGGGTCGAAACTGTTTATCGAGCATCCCTTGGCGGGCGGCTATTACTGTAACTTTAGGCCTACCCCCGGCCCCTCTCCAAGGGAGGGGAGGCAGGTCACCGATGAGATGGTGGAGCGCATCCGTCAGCGCATGATGGAGATTATCAATCTCGATATGCCCTTCCGTCGCAACGAGGCTACAACGGAGGAGGCCGTACGCATTTTCCAAGAGCGGGGCTTTTCCGACAAGGTGAAACTATTAGAGACCAGCGGACAGGTGTATACCGATTACTATACGTTGGGCGAGACGGTGGATTACTATTACGGACCGTTGGTGCCATCGGCAGGCTATCTGAAAGTGTGGGGACTGGAACGTTATCAAGACGGCATGCTGTTACGGGTGCCTGACAAGAACGACCCTTCTAAGTTGGCTAAAAAGACTGACCAGCCCCGAACGTTCGAGGTGTTTGCCGAGAAAGTGAAGTGGGATATCATCATGAGGCTGTCGAATGCCGGCGATGTCAACAAAGCGATTCTGCGGGGTTATGCGTCAGAACTGATACAGGTAAGCGAGGCCCTGCAGGAGAAAAAGATCGTGAAGATAGCCGAAGACATAGACAAACGTTTCCGCCGACGGAAGAACCCCATCCGTCTGGTGCTCATCACAGGACCGTCGAGCTCTGGAAAGTCAACGTTCTGCAAGCGATTGTCGGTGCAGCTGTTAGCCTGCGGATTAAGACCCGTTTCGTTCTCGACTGACGATTATTTCGTGAACCGCGTGGAAACGCCGAAGCTGCCCAACGGTGACTATGACTTCGACAATGTGGAAACCGTGGACTATCATCTGTTGGTAGAACACCTGAACAGGCTGATGAAGGGAGAAACGGTGGAGGTGCCGGTGTATAACTTCGTGACGGGCAAACGTGAGTATAATGGAAAGAAACTGAGGCTGACAAGCGACAGCGTACTGATTATCGAAGGTATCCATGCCCTGAATCCGTTGCTGACAAAGGGCGTCGACAACTCCACGAAATACAGAATCTATATCTCAGCACTCACCAGCATCTCTTTAGACGACCACAACTGGATTCCTACTCAGGATAACCGCCTGTTGCGCCGCATCATCCGCGACTACAACAAGGGTGCCTTCACGGCCCAGCAGACTATCAGTCAGTGGAAAAACGTTTGTGAGGCAGAAGACCAATGGATAACACCCTTCCAGGAAACGGCCGACGTGATGTTCAACTCAGCACTGAACATTGAGTTTGCCGTGCTTCGCACACATGCCGAGTTGATTCTATCTACCGTGCCCAAGAACTGTCCGGAATATTCCGAGGCCCATCGCCTGCTGAAGTTTATCCACTACTTCCTGCCCATCAGCGACAAGGAGATACCGCCCACCTCGATTATGCGCGAGTTTGTCGGCGGCTCAAGCTTCAAATATTGATTTTATTCTCATTTTGATGTCACAAAATGCGTAAGTCTGCGTCATACAGATAAAGACCCCCAAAAGTATGACGACGGATAGATTCATGGACGAAGTCAGGGACATGCGCCCGATGCTGCTAAGCGTTGCCAAAGGAATCCTGGACAGCGACGAGGAAGCAGAGGACGTGGTGCAGGATGCCATGCTCCGATTGTGGCAACTCCGCGAAGAGCCTATCCGAAATCCCAAGGGTTTCGCAAGAACCGTCGTCCGCAACATGAGCCTGAGCAAGGTCAGACGAAGACCTCTGACGGTCGATATAGGTCAGGCTGACATGGCGACTAATGATGATACGGCAACAGACAGGAACGAGCAGATAGATCGCATGATGGAGTTGGTCGACGCCTTGCCAACGATGCAGCAGACCGTACTTCGACTGCGACACATGCAAGACATGACGATGGCCGACATTGCCAGTCTTATCGGAACCAGCGAGGTCGCCGTCCGTCAGTCGCTCAGCAGGGCACGAAGAAGCATCATAGAACAATTCAAAACCATAGCAAAATGAACGACACCAATATACGACAGCTGATGGAGCGATTCCTCAATGCCGAAACGACATTGGAGGAAGAACGGGCGCTCTACGAGTACTTCCAGGGCGACGACATAGCCGACGACCTGAAGCCTTATCGTGAGGCGTTCCAAGGATTCGCCGCCGTGAGTGGCATGGACAAGCCTATGCCTCAGAAACAGACGCCGGCATGGGTCATTGTGCTGCGGACAGTCACGTCGATGGCTGCCATCTTCCTCGTCGGGCTGTTCTTCTTTATCAATGGTGAGGCCCCTGAAGCACCACAGTTAGCAACAACAACGACATTAACGGCCCCTACACCCGCTTTCTGCGAAGGCAGTACACCCCGGGAACTATATATGTGCTACATGGAGCGGAAGAGGGAGACCCCATCGGTCTATAGTTTAATCAAAAAGAGGATTTATGAAAACGAACAATAAAATCATAGCCGCGATGACGCTGGTGCTCATCATGGCATCGTGCAAGAACAAAGATGACCGCATGCTGACCGTCATCAACGCGGACGGCACTTGCAGTCGCGAGTACACCTTCCACTCCACACAGCAATGGCTAAGTATACCGCCGGAAGAGGACTACGATAGCATTGTCGATAAGACATGGGAGCGCAGCTGGTCGGTTCTTGGTGCTGACTCCGTGCGCTATCCCGTGCCCCTGACGGAGGCGCAGTTAGACAGCATGCAGGCGCAGGACCTCAGCAAGCCGTTAGGAAACATGCTGATGGTACACGTGAAGAAAGACTACAAGAGCGTGGAGGAGATGAGTGCTCAGATCTATAGGGCAGAACGATCACACCTGGTAAAGGTGGAAGGCATCAAGGCCAGCAGTCAGTTAGAGAAACATTTCAAGTGGTTCTATACCGACTATACCTTTACTGAGACGTTTGCCAACGAAGATTCGACCCTATTCCCCATCCCCCTCAGCCAGTTCCTTAGTGCCGATACGGCCTCGTTCTGGTTCACGGGCCAGCCCAACTTGACGCGGAGCCTTAGCGGTGCGGAGATGAAGGAGATGCTGGACGGAATTGAGAAGAAGGTCAGCCAGTGGAGCAATGCCAACTGGTTCGCCGAGATATGTAAGGTGATTAGCGATCATTACGACAAAGTCAAGAATCCACCCGTCAGCAAGGAACGCTTTATCAGCATTTGCGATTCCTTGGTCATGCTTCCATGTGTACTTAATCCAAAGGACAGCGAATCTGTGGAGGAAGGTTTCGATTTACTCCATGATGTCTTCCAGTCTGATGTCTATACTGAGTTCCTCCAGTCGTATGAAGGTGGTTTGGGGCAGTATGGAGGTCTCTTGTCCTTTGGTAATAACTACGACCTTGTGATGCCGGGCCGTGTGCTGGATGCCGGTATGGGCGAATACGACGGCGAGGTGATTCACTACCGTCTGGGAGGCGAGCGCATGATTCCTGGCGACTACACCATCACCGCCACTTCGCGTGTCACCAATGTCTGGGCCTTCATCGTCACCATCCTTGTCGTCCTTCTCGCTATCGGCAGTTTCTTCTATCGGAGGAAGAGCTGACGTAGAATATTCAGGCATGGGGACTATTGGGCAAGATGCTCAGCCAAGCGGTTCAGAAAGAGGCATTGCTCACGGGAGATCGTTCGGCGCTGCATGTGGTACTCCCAAGGGCTAACTTGGAGCAAACGGCCTTCGGAACAGGCATTGAAAGCCTCCCCTGAGGGTTTGTAGAGTGGAGGGAAACCATTCTCCCGGAGAAGAATCAAGCGGTAGCCTCGGTTCATAGCTTCGCGCATAACGATTTTTTCACGAGGAGAGATGGCTGCACTGACAAGGACGCCACCAGCCTCGCCGAGCGATAGCCACTTTTGGAGATGGTCTTCGAACTCATGGTCGGAGTAGGCACGATGGACAATGACTGCCGCCTTGTCTGGGATGTTGAGGAGGAACTGGTTGCCGATAATCTGGCAGGGGCGGTCCATCAGCTGTATTTGATGAAGAACGGTGAAATACTCGGGATGCAGGCGCTTGATGAACAGACGGCGAGGGTTGTCGTCGAGGTAGCGCTTCCAATTGTCGAGCTGGCCGTCGCGGAGCAGGACCTTGTCGCAGTATCCTTTCTCAAAGAGGACGGGGCGGAGGGGACCTTGCGGAGAACCGCAAGGCACGGGAGCAGAGCTGCAAGACACGGGAGTAGAGGCGGAGGCGGGAGCGGAGATGGGGGCAGAGACGGAGGCAGCGGGCGAAGCCCCCGTGCCCTGCGGTTCTCCGCAGGGATCAGCAGCGTCCTGAAGCGCCCACCAAGCGCGGGAGCAGCCGCTCTTGAATCCACTCACCATATGCCCAAGGTGCCTCCCTTCGGGCAATGGGGCTTTCACGCGGACGATTAGGTGAAGGTGGTCAGGCATCACGCAGAGCTTCCATACCTCGACCATCGGATAATACTGGGAAATCTTTTTCTGTTCGACATCGCGGATCGTCTTACCCAAGGCCGAAAGCACCACCCTGGGAGCATCAACTGTTCCGCATAGTTGCCCAAACAACGGGAGCCTCCCTTCGACCACCAGCGTCAGCATATATGTCCCAACAGCGTGATAGTCGTGCGACAACAGCCGTCGGCTCATCTTGTGCTGCACGTCGCTGACGTTCACTCCTGCTGCAATAGCTTCATCCCTGCTTTTGGCTTTCATAGTAATCCCTAAACGTCCGCTCGTCTTTGGTGGTATCGGTAATGACTTCGAGGAGAACAGGACGGTCGCTCTCTATATATAATAAGGTGTCGATGCCCTGTTGCAGTTCCTCCATATTCGTAGCCTTCAGGTAAGTGACATTGTTCTGGTGGCAGATGCCCTCGGCAGAGGTGTGATGCTGGGCTGCTACGTATGGATCTCGAGCCGGACTCTTGTCAAGTCCGGGCAGGAGGTTGAAGATGCCGCCACGACCATTGTTCAGCAGGAAAATACGGAAATTACCCCTAAGGTTCTGGTTCCATAGTGCATTTTGATCGTAGAAGAAACTGAGGTCGCCGATGACGCAGAAGACCGTTTCGTCAGAGACGACGGAGAAGCCGGCGGCAGTAGACAAAGATCCCTCAATGCCATTAACACCCCGATTGCACCATACGTGGTGGCGGGCGTAGATGTTGGCCAAGCGGATGGCAGTGCTGTTAGCGTAGTGGATGGTGGATAGTGGATGGTAGATGGTGGATAGTCTTTCCTCGAAATACTTAACGGCAGCCATCTGTGAGTAGGCAGGCTGATAGTCGTCGGCAAGTTGGGAGGCCTGTGTCAAGGCGGTAAGCCACTGGCGGCGGTACTCCAATCCGTTAAGACGATTATGGCAGATTTTATGGTCAAGAGACTGAAGCACAGATTCCGGATCGCCGACAATGATGCCACGCAGGTTCTGGAACGTGTCCTCCACAGCGCCTGACTGACTGATTCGCCACGTCACAGCATCCTTGGCACTGCGTAGGAAGTGTCGTAGGCGCTTGCTGACGGTAGTGTCGCCGACATGAATGATGAAGTCGGGCGGTTCTATCTGTCCGTGGTAGAGCACTTCGTCGAAATGGCTTACATGGGGAAAGTTAGAAAGCGACTCATGTAGCACGATAACGTGACTGAACAGGAAGTCAACGTCAATGCCTTCGAAATCGTTGGGATTGGTCTGGCCAAAGACGATCATTGGGCGGCGGGCGGCTATCAGACCTTCGACGAACTCCGTATGTAGACAGTCGTAGTTGCGGGTAGGCGATGTCCTTACTAACTGTCGTACGGCGGGTAACTGTGGAACGTCAAAAGTGAATAGCGGCTCTGTGATGGGCACATTGATGTGGACGGGGCAGGCATCATCAGCCATCGCAACCAATAGTGCTTCGTTCACAAGACGGCGGCAATACCAAGCATCGTTTTCAGGTAAGGAAACGGTCTTACGCACGAAACGGCCTAAGGCACCAGGCTGCGGCAACGTCTGACCGTCGAGCTGGTCAATCCATTCCTGTGGGCGGTCAGCACTGATGACAATGAGCGGCTGATGCTGATAGTATGCTTCAGCCACAGCAGGCATAAGATTCAGTAGGGCCGTTCCGCTGGTGACACATACAGCTACGGGGGCATTTAGGGCCTGAGCCATTCCCAACGCATAGAAGCCTGCTGACCGTTCGTCGGTCACTGGATAGCATTGGATATCCGGACACTCGTTGAGGTTATGGACAATGGGAGCATTACGGCTGCCGGGACAGACGATGGCATGGCGGACGCCATGACTGATGAGTAGTGCTGTAAGAATATTTACGTTCTGCTTATTGCTATACATCTTCTCATGGTTTCAAGTTTTGCTTCTGTCTCCTGCCATTCCTGTTCCTCGGTACTGTCTTTCAGCAGTCCGCCACCAGCATACAGATGGTAGCAGGCTCCTTCGATATTCATGCAGCGTAAGGACACATACAGATGGGTGGCACCTTCCATGTTAAGGGGACCCATGAAGCCACTATAATAGCGGCGTGGCGTATGCTCATTGTTGACAATAAACTGGAAAGCTTCGTGCTTGGGAAGTCCACAGACAGCCGGTGTAGGATGTAGTGTCTGGATTAAACTTCCAATACAATTGTTGGAGGGCAGAGTAAACGTAAAGTCACTACGCAGATGCACTAGATTGGCGGCGCGGACAGTACGCGGCCCTTCTTCACGGAAGTCGGTGGCAAATTGTTCCAGGCACTCGGCAATATAGGTTGCTACTATACGCTGTTCCTCAATGTTCTTTGTGCTCCAGGTAATGGCTTCGCCCTCGCCGCCCAGCTGGTCTTCCTCCAGACGGATGGTACCTGCCAATGCAATGGTACGCCAGTCATGGCCGTGGCCTTCGAGCAGGATTTCAGGCGTTGCCGTCAGCCACGTTCCACACTGTGGGGCGTGGACGAGTGCAATGAACATTCGGGGATAGAGCAGACAGGCACGCAGGAATAACTCCTTGGGGTCTGTTCCTCCAAGTTTCGCCGTCTCATCGGCACAGCGTGCCAGCACGATTTTTCGGAATGTTCCTTGCAAGAGCTGGGCGTGAAAACTGGAAAAGTCGATGTGGTAGGCTGATGTCACAGGACTGGCTGTCGGCAATGAATAAGCCGGCAGGGAGGTGTCGGTAGGGCAGGGGAGTACAGTTACCTGTTCAGGACGTATGACGATGACAGGTTGCTCTTGTTTCACCTCGAACGGAGCCACTACAAAGCCCGACACATCGTTGAGCTGTGCACAAGAAAACAACTCCTGTGTTGCTCCTTCCACCTTTATATATTGTTTGTCGTGAGGAAAGCGATAGAAGGCAAAAGCGGTGGATTCCTGTGCTGAAAGCCTCATTATTTCTGCGCTTTAATAATATAATTGGTAACACGGACGCTGGAAATCAAATCATCAGCCGTGTCCTTAATGTCTACATGCCACACATGAAGCGTGTTGCCTTTACTGATGAGACGGGCATAGGCCGTGACGGTGTCGCCTTCAATCACTGCCTTGACATGGCTGCCACTGACTTCGATGCCCACACAGGCACAACCGGGGCAGAGTGCCGACGAGCCTACACCCGCCACATTCTCGGCCAAAGCCAGTGAAGCGCCACCGCTAAGGAACCCGAAAGGCTGACGGTTACGCTCGTCGACCTTCATACGGGCTAAACACGTATCGTCCTCGGCTGTGGAGATGAACTCCATGCCGAGGGCGGTACTCAAATTGGGCTTAGCGTTAATTATCTCGTTGATTCTATCTACGTTCATTCTTCACTTTTCACCGGCGTTAGCCGATTCTTCACTCTTCACTTTTCACTCTTCACTTAAATAGTGAATATTCGGGTACGCTCCATGCCAGTGCACTGGCACCCAAAACATCACGCTCACGGTCATCAAGTCTGGATGCCAAGACCTTTACCTTACCTTTCAAGTTTCCAAACACATGCTCCTCGAACGATGCACGGGCAGGCTCTAACAACCATTTTCCGGCATGGGAGATGCCACCCGTCAAGATGATAGCCTCGGGATCGACGATGGAGGCATAGTTGGCCAGGCCAATGCCCAGCATATAACCTGTGCGGCGATACACCTCTATAGCCAGGGCGTCACCCTTATCACAGCATTCGGCAATGGTACGGGGCGAGAGCTTTTCCAACGACCGCATGAGCGAGGGCTCGTCGGAAGCATCCATCAGCTCCTTTGCCGTCATAACAATACCCTTTGCACCCACATAGGTTTCCAGACACCCTTGATGACCGCAGCCACATGGGCGCCCCTTGTCAGCCACACAAGTATGGCCGAACTCGCCGCCAAAGCCGTGTTTGCCTACATGCTCCTTACCGTCGGAAAAGAAGCAGCTGCCTATGCCCACACCCAGACTGACAATGATGAAGTCCTTCATGCCATGGGCACTTCCGAACGTATATTCACCCAATGCCGATACATGGGCATCGTTACTCATGCCGACTGCCAGCCCGATACGTTCACGCAGCATGACTGCCAGGGGAATCATACCCTTCCATGGAAGATTGGCCGCATTCTCGATGTAACCGGAAATGGAACTGGCACTGGGGGCACTGACTCCAATGGAACGTATGGTTTCGTAGCCTCCGTTAGCTTCGACAAGCATGACAATCTTTTCACTAAGGGCTGCTACGAAGTCGTTAACATCGGGATAGAGCGATGTGTCAAACGACTCTTCCGCCTGAATATTACCTCGGATATCCACGATAGCGTAGGTTGTACGTTCATTACTGATGTCTACACCAACTACCTTTGTCTTAATGTTAATCTCTTCCATGTCAGTTGAGTCTTTATTATTTAAACAATGAATATTCTTTTACATCCCATGCCAGTGCGCTGGCACCTAACACATCGCGTTCTCCTTCTTTCAGAATGGAGACCAGGATGCGTACCTTACCACGAATGTTGCGGTACACATGCTCATCGAAAGCCTGACGCATCGGCTTGAGCAACCATTTGCCTGCAGCCATCATGTCGCCTGTCAGGATAATAGCTTCAGGATTTATCACCGACGCGTAGTTGGCCAGTCCTACACCCAGCATGGAACCAACACGTCTGAAGGTTTCAATAGCCATGCGGTCGCCTATTTCGCAACAGTCAACAATGGTATTGATGTTCAGCTCGTCAAGCTCACTCATCAACGTTGGCTCCTTACTCTTGGCAATCTCCTCTTCGGCTGTCTTTACCAGGCCACGGTCTGAAACATAGGTCTCCAGACAACCCCTACGGCCGCAGCCGCACTGGCGGCCGTCTACCTCGACACAGGTGTGGCCAACCTCTCCGGCAAAACCATTGAACCCCAGATGAGGCAGTCCGTTGGTAAATATACAACTGCCCAAGCCACCGTGACTGATGCTGACTATGATAAAGTCCTTCATGCCATGGGCCGAGCCATAGGCTTTCTCACCCAAGGCCGTGATATGAGCATCGTTGGCAACAGCAACGGCCAGTCCTAACTGGTCCTGCAGCATGGCTGCCAGTGGTATGACACCCTTCCACTTCAGGTTGGCGGCGTTCTCAATACAGCCTGTAAGGTAGTTAGCACTCGGCGCACTGATGCCCACCGAGCGGACAGTTTCGTAACCACCGTTCTCTTCAACGAGCGACAATACATTCTCGGCAAGAGCGCTCACATATTCGGATATTTCTGAATAGTCGCTTGTACGGAAATGGTCTTGTGCGATGATTTCACCACGGACGCTTACCACGGCATAAGTGGTTCGGTTCTCGCGAATGTCAATTCCTACAACACGCGTTTTAATGTGATCTACTTCGTTCATTGGTCTTTTACGAAAAACTGGCGTTCTCCGCCTTTTGGTTAGTCCTCCTTAAACAATGAATACTCCTTAACCTTCCATGCCAACACGCTGGCACCGAGTACAGAACGTTCGCTCTCCTCCAACTCAGAGGTGAGGAATTTTACCTTACCTTGTATATTATGGAATACATGCTTCTCAAACGACTTCTGAGCCGGCTCCAGCAACCAGTGTCCTGCACGAGCTATACCGCCAGTAAAGATAATGGCCTCAGGATTGACCAGTGAAGCATAGTTGGCTAAGCCGAGTCCAAGAATTTCGCCTGTGCGGCGATAGACCTCTATGGCCAGCTTGTCGCCTTTCTCACAGCACTCGAAGATATTCTTCGGAGTTAATTTCTCAATGTCACGCATCAAAGAAGGCTCGTTGCTCCCTGACAATACTTCGTTGGCTGTGCGAATGATACCTTTCGTTGCCGTATAAGCCTCTAAGCAGCCTTTTTTGCCACAACCGCAGACACGGCCGTTAAGATCCACACAGGTATGGCCAATCTCACCAGCATGACCGTCGTAACCAAGGTTCGGTTCACCATCAGAGAAGATGCAGCTGCCTAATCCGGAGCCAATAGTCACGGCAATGAAATCACGCATACCGTGAGCCGAACCGAAGGCCTGCTCGCCAAGACCCACGACATGGGAATTGTTGGCTACGGCAACAGCCAGACCTAACTGGTCGCGCATCATAGCAGCCAAGGGAATAACCCCCTTCCATGGCATGTTGGGAGAATTGACAATACATCCTGTCAGGAAATTGGCGCTTGAGGCACTGACGCCAATAGAGCGGATGGTTTCATAGCCTCCGTTGAGCTCTACAAAACCAATAATGTGTTCACACAATGCAGTTACGAAACTGTTGATCTCAGGATAATCTGGCGTCGGGAAACTGTCTTTCGCAAGGATGTTTCCACGGACATCAACGATGGCGTAGGACGTTTCTTCAGAACTGATGTCCACTCCGACAACTTTTTTCTTTACCTTTGTTTGATTCATTGTACTATCTTACTGGTTACTCAATTATTGAGCCACAAATATAAAGATTTTTCCTTTACCATGCAAACTTTTGCAAGTTTTTTTGCAATTATTTACCCAAAAATAGGTTATTTCGGGAATATTTCGTAACTTTGCACCCAAATACGTACATTTATTCGGTTAAAGTAATGAACATTTTAGAACTTAGTGAACAAGAAATACTGCGGCGTCAGTCGCTCGACGAGTTACGAAATATGGGTATCGATCCCTATCCCGCAGCAGAATACACCACCAACGCTTTTTCCACAGACATCATCAGTTCGTTCAGTGACGATGCCGCCCCCCGTGAGGTTGCCATTGCTGGTCGTATGATGAGCCGCCGTGTGATGGGAAAGGCTTCATTTATTGAACTTCAGGACTCCAAAGGCCGTATTCAGGTATACATTACCCGGGATGACATTTGTCCAGACGAGAACAAAGACCTTTATAATGTGGTCTTCAAGAAACTGATGGACATAGGTGACTTTATTGGCGTTAAAGGTACTGTATTCCGTACCCAGACAGGCGAGATCAGCGTTCACGCCAAGGAACTGAAGATGCTGTCAAAGAGTCTGAAACCCCTGCCTATCGTGAAGTACAAGGATGGCGTGGCCTACGACAAGTTCGACGATCCTGAACTGCGTTACCGTCAGCGTTATGTCGACCTGGTGGTCAACGACGGTGTGAAGGACACGTTCCTGCAGCGCGCCACAGTGATTCGCACCATCCGCAAGGTGCTTGACGAGGCTGGCTATACTGAGGTAGAGACACCTACGCTGCAGATGATTGCCGGCGGTGCATCGGCTCGTCCGTTCATGACCCACTTCAATGCCCTTGATCAGGATATGTATATGCGAATCGCCACTGAGCTGTATCTGAAACGACTCATCGTGGGTGGTTTCGAGGGCGTCTACGAAATCGGCAAGAACTTCCGTAACGAAGGTATGGACCGCAACCACAATCCAGAGTTCACCTGTATGGAGCTTTACGTGCAGTATAAGGACTATAACTGGATGATGTCGTTCACGGAGAAGCTTTTGGAGACAGTTTGTATTGCCGTGAATGGAAAGCCGGAACGTGAGATTGATGGCAATATCGTTTCCTTCAAAGCACCTTACCGCCGTTTGCCCATTCTCGATGCCATTAAGGAGAAGACGGGATTCGACTGCGACGGTAAGACAGAAGAGGAGATCCGCACCTTCTGCCTGTCGAAGGGCATGGAGGTTGATGAGACCATGGGCAAAGGCAAACTCATCGACGAACTCTTTGGCGAGTTCTGCGAGGGCACCTTCATCCAGCCCACCTTTATTACTGACTACCCTGTGGAGATGTCTCCGCTGACCAAGATGCACCGTTCGAAGCCCGGTCTTACAGAACGTTTCGAGCTGATGGTTAATGGTAAGGAGCTGGCTAACGCCTACTCTGAGCTGAACGATCCCATCGATCAGGAGGAGCGCTTCAAGGAGCAAATGCGACTGGCCGACAAGGGCGACGACGAAGCCATGATCATTGATCAGGACTTCCTGCGTGCTCTGCAGTATGGCATGCCGCCTACCTCAGGTATTGGCATTGGCATTGACCGTTTGGTGATGCTGATGACGGGTAAGACCTTTATCCAGGAGGTGCTCTTCTTCCCGCAGATGAAGCCTGAGAAGCGTGCCCCCCAGAGCAGTATCCAGGAATGGGCTGCCATCGGTGTTGCCGAGGACTGGGTCTACGTGCTCCGCAAGGCTGGCTTCTACCTTATTCAAGATATCAAGGGCGAGAAGCCTCAGGGACTGCAACAGAAGATTGGCGACATCGTCAAGAAATATAAGCTTGACTTGCAGAAACCGAGTGTAGACGAGGTAGCTGCCTGGATTGAGAAAGCATAATAAGCCCACCCAAGCCCTCCCCAAGGGAGGGGTGTTCAGATACCAAAACAAGAGAACATGAACGATAATGTATATAGTTCAAGTAATTTACATCCCTCCCTTGGGGAGGGCTTGGGTGGGCTTTGCGGTCGTATAGCCATCATTGGCGGCGGAAGTTGGGCAACAGCCATTGCCAAGATTGTGGTGCAGCACACGCACCACATCGGCTGGTATATGCGCCGTGACGACCAGATTGACGATTTTCGTCGCATGGGCCATAATCCCCGCTATCTGACCAGCGTTCATTTCGACACGTCTGAGATTCATTTCGAGAACGACATCAACCGCATTGCCCAGGCTTACGATACACTGGTATTCGTGACGCCGTCGCCTTACTTGAAAAACCATTTGAAGAAACTCAAGACGCGTATCAAGGATAAGTTCATCGTCACAGCCATCAAGGGTATCGTTCCTGACGAGAACCTCATTTGTTCAGAGTATTTCCATCAGGTCTATGATGTACCTCACGAGAACTTGGCCTGCTTAGGAGGACCGTCACATGCAGAAGAGGTGGCGCTGGAGCGTCTTAGCTACCTGACGGTGGGATGTGCCGACGTTGAGAAAGCACGAGCCTTTGCCAGTGTGCTGAACAGCGACTTTATCAAGACCAAGACCTCCGATGATGTAATCGGCATAGAGTATTCCTCGGTATTGAAGAATGTCTACGCCATTGCAGCCGGCATCTGCACAGGCTTGAAGTACGGCGATAATTTCCAGGCCGTGCTCATGGCCAACGCCGTACAGGAAATGAGCCGTTTCCTCACGGCTGTGCACCCCATAGACCGCAATCCCTACGATTCTGTCTATCTTGGCGACCTGTTGGTAACAGGTTACTCCAATTTCTCGCGTAACCGTACCTTCGGCACTATGATAGGCAAGGGATATTCGGTAAAGTCGGCTCAGATTGAGATGGAAATGATAGCCGAAGGGTTCTTCGGCACCAAATGCATGAAGGACATCAACCGCCACTGGCATGTCAACATGCCCATCCTCGATGCTGTATATAATATATTGTACGAGCGTATCAGTCCACAAATAGAAATCAAACTGCTGACTGACTCCTTCAGGTAACCCCTGTAACCTGTAAATCAAAAATACAAGTGATAAAATCAAAATATGATGCTGATGAGGGCTCATATTTTGTACCTTTGCAAGCGTAAAGACTTAAAACCTTATTTACGCTACGCAATCATGGAACAGAAAAAGTACTTCTTTGCCGTTGACTTAGGGGCTACCAGCGGTCGCACCATTATTGGCAGTATCAACGACGGCAAATTCGAATTAGAGGAAGTAACACGATTCCCCAACAACCTCATTGAGCAGGGTGGACATTACTATTGGGATATCTACGCTCTCTACTTCGAGATTATCAAGGGACTGAAGGAGGTGGCACGTCGTGGTCTGGAGATTACCTCCATCGGAATCGACACCTGGGGTGTCGACTTCGTCTTTATTGGCAATGACGGTGCTATATTAAGGAACCCGCGCGCCTATCGCGATCCTATAACTTTTGACGCGATGGACGACTACCTGCGTCACGTCGTTTCCCGACGTGAAGTCTACGACATCACCGGCATCCAGTTCATGAACTTCAACAGCATCTTCCAGCTCTACGCTATGAAGCGTGAGCAGAATGCCGCCTTCCTAAATGCTTCGAAGATTCTGTTCGTGCCCGATGCTCTGAGCTGGATGCTGACGGGCAACGAGGTGTGCGAATATACCATTGCCTCGACCTCGCAGCTCTTAGACCCGCGTACCAAACAGTTGGACGAAAGGCTGCTCGCTTCGTTGGGACTTTCGCGGAGCAAGTTCGGTAAGATGGTGCAGCCAGGTACTGTGGTAGGCGTGCTGACTGACGAGGTGCAACGTCTTACGGGACTTGGCCCTGTTCCCGTCGTGGCCGTTGCAGGTCACGACACTGGCTCGGCCGTTGCTGCCGTGCCTGCCAAGGACGAGAAGTTCGCCTACCTCTCAAGTGGTACGTGGAGTCTCATGGGTATCGAGACCACCGATGCTGTCATCAGCGACCTCAGCTATGAGCGCAACTTTACCAACGAGGGGGGCATTGAGGGTACCACCCGCTTCTTGAAGAACATCTGCGGCATGTGGCTCTATGAGCGCTGCCGACAGGAGTGGCAGAAAGCCCCCCTGTCGTCCCCCGAGGGGGACACAAATGTCCAACAGGGCAATGAAGCCCCCTCGGGGGCAGTAGGGGGGGCTCTCTCCCACGCTGTGTTGCAGTCCTCGGCCATGACCGTCGAGCCGTTCCGAAGCCTTATCAATCCCGATGACCAGGCATTCGCCGCTCCGACAAGCATGATTGAGGCTATTCAGCAATACTGTCGCGACACTAACCAGGTTGTGCCTGAGACACCCGCCGAGATTTGCCGCTGCATCTTCGACTCTCTCGCTCTCCGCTATCGTCAGGTCTTCGACTGGCTACAGGAATTTGCACCCTTCAAATTGGAAACGCTCCATATCATTGGTGGCGGCTCGCTCAATAAGTACCTGAACCAGTTCACCGCCAACTCCACAGGTGCCACCGTCCTTGCCGGCCCGCAGGAGTGCACCGCCATTGGCAACATCATGCTCCAGGCCAAGGCTGCCAGACAGGTGAAGGATGTCTGGCAGATGCGCCAAATCATCGCCAACAGCATTGAACTCGTGCGCTATGAGCCGCAGGACGAGGCAGACTGGGATGCCGCCTACGAGAAATTCTTATCGATAGTAAACAAGAAGTGAATTTGGAACCTTAAATTCTCAGAAATCTCTCACAATAATTAGTCCTACAATGACGATAATCGCTGAAAAACAATGCGCAGCCACTCCCCACCCCTTAAGGGGCGGGGTGCCCGAAGGGCGGGGCGGGGTATGGACTCGGCTTTCTTGCTCTGGCAAGCGTCTCCTATCGTCGCCGAGCGGCCGTTTGCACAATCAAGAATATCCTTTCAGCGAAAAAGTTACTGACCCCACCCCCAACCCCTCCCCTTCGAAGGGGAGGGGAGAACTTCGGGGACTATCCTACAAGGGAGGGGAGAATTTCGGAGACTATCCTACAAGGGAGGGGAGAACTTCGGGGACTATCCTACAAGGGAGGGGAGAACTTCGGAGACTATCCTACAAGGGAGGGGAGAACTTCGGGGACTATCCTACAAGGGGAGGGGAGAACTTCGGAGACTATCCTACAAGGGAGGGGAGAACTTCGGGGACTATCCTACAAGGGAGAGGAGCGGCTGCGTATAGTGCGATGCAGCAAGGGCGACTTTATAAAGTGGGCTTAAGATTTAAGGTTCAAAGTAGGAAATAATACATATAAGCATAATAATAACAATTTAAGTTTATGAAAGCAAATCTGATTGAACAGGCTTATGCGGTGGCGAAAGACCGCTATGCAGCCATTGGCGTCGATACCGACGCAGTACTTGACCAGCTCCAGAAACAGCAGCTCTCACTCCACTGCTGGCAGACCGACGACGTCGTTGGCTTCGAGCGCAACGAGGCCTTGAGCGGCGGCATCCAGACTACTGGCAACTACCCTGGCCGTGCCCGCAACATTGACGAGGTGCGTCAGGACATTGAGTTTGTGAAGACGTTGCTTGGTGGCAACCACCGTCTGAATCTCCACGAGATCTATGGTGACTTCGGTGGCAAGTTCGTCGACCGTGACCAGTGCGGCCCTGAGCATTTCCAGAGCTGGATTGACTGGGCCAAGGAGAACAACATGAAGCTCGACTTCAACTCCACCTCGTTCTCACACCCCAAGTCTGGCGACCTCTCGCTGGCTAACCCTGACAAGGGCATCCGCGACTTCTGGATTGAGCATACCAAGCGTTGCCGTAAGATTGCCGACGCGATGGGTAAGGCTCAGAACGACCCCTGTATCATGAACATCTGGGTACACGACGGTATGAAGGACATTCCCGTGCAGCGTAAGAAGTACCGCGAACTGCTTGCTGCTTCGCTCGATGAGATCATGGAAGAGAAGCTTGACTGGGTGAAGAACTGCTTCGAGGCCAAGCTCTTCGGCATTGGATTGGAAAGCTACACCGTTGGCTCCCACGACTTCTACACCGCTTATTGTGCTACCCGCAAGTGCATCTACACCCTCGACACTGGCCACTACGAGCCTACTGAAAATGTCAGCGACTTTGTTAGCACGCTGCTGATGTATGTGCCCGAATTGATGCTCCACGTCAGCCGTCCCGTACGCTGGGACTCCGACCACGTGACCATCATGAACGACCAGACGCTTGACCTCTTCAAGGAGCTTGTCCGCAGCGACGCCCTCGACCGCGCTCATGTCGGCCTTGACTATTTCGATGCCTCCATCAACCGTATCGGTGCATATATTATAGGTTCGCGCGCTACCCAGAAGTGCATTCTTCAGGCTATGCTTGAGCCGAAGCAGAAGCTGCGTGAGTATGAGGACAACGGTCAGTTCTTCGAGCGTCTCGCCCTGATGGAAGAGGCTAAGTCGATGCCTTTTGGCGCCGTCTACGACTACTTCAACCTGAAGAACAACGTGCCTGTCGGCGAGGAGTTCATCGCTGCCATCCAGCAGTACGAGAAGGATGTCACCTCAAAGCGAGCATAGTGAAAAGTGAGGGGTGAAGAGTATAAAAACGTTAAAAATATCACGCTGTAAGCAAATTCTTCACCCTTCACCCTTCACCTTCATTAATTTTTCGTACCTTTGCAGCCACTACCATGGGGGTGACTGGATTTGACGGCAGGCTGAAATGGTACGTAAGCATGCGGAGTGAAGACTGTGTTCTCCATAAACAAGTCGGTCGGAAATTTAATTGGCAACAATGAGTATGCTCTCGCTGCTTAATCGAAGCACAGTAGATTATGAGCTTAATTCCGTCACAAGGTGACAGAACGAGACGTCGCTCCGAGGATGTTGTTCCGAATCCAGAGATCAAGCGGCGCAGGTTAAATCGGAAATAGTCAGGCTGAGCCTCGGCGGTCGGATGAAACTTTAGAGGATAAGGGTGCAGTTGGTGGCTCAGGTCTTGCTGCATCACGAAAATGAAGGCTGAGATAAGCATGTAGAAAGCGTATGGTTTCCTTGTGCGGACCGGAGTTCGATTCTCCGCACTTCCACCTAAAAGGCCGGATGATGTTAACGCATCGTCCGGCCTTTGTCTTATTAAAAACCTGGGAATGGCATGATGCCGCCAGGGAATTGCGGAAACTGCATCTTCCTTTCCACGGGTTCCTGAATGCGGGGTTCCCAGTCTTTGTCGAAACGCTCGATGTTTTTATCGAGAAAAGCCAGACGGTCGGAGATCCATTTTTTCAGTACGGCGATTTCCTCTTCATAGGAACTGACGCGATAGGCAGCGAACATAGCCGATGGGCTGAATCCGTCTTCGCTCAGCAGTTCAGGATACTCCTTAAAGTGACGGTCCTTGGACTGTGCCAACAATTCCGCCTGACGGTCTATGAATTCATTGATATGTTGGGTACTGAGTGTGCCCTTGCGCAACTCCTGATAGCGGAGTTTGACGGCCTTTCTGAACTTTGGGTCTTGAAGCAGTCGCTGCCATAGGGCTGGGGTCGGGTTGTTGCTGCTGCCCTCAAAGCACCATGCCTCCAAATTGTTGGCATTGGCAAAATTGCAGTTGCCATAGGCAAGGTTATAGTCCCATACAGGTCCAGCCTGCATCTTACCTCCCGTCCCGTCCTTGTGTAGTTTTTCCTTATAGAAATAGGCGCTCCGCTTAAAGCCGTCGGCATTCAGGCTTAGCTCGGTGTGAATAAAATAGTCAACGAACGAAGGCACATCGATATAGTGGGCATAGCCTTTCTCCGGGTCCATAAAATCTTCTGACTGTATGGCCAGCTCCATCGAATCGACAAAGTTCTGTATATAGGCAAACTGCTCAGGTTGCAGCTTACTCTTCTTGGGATAGATACACGACCAGATCACCTCGCTGCTCATAGAGCCTTCCCCGATGCCAGGCACCTTTGACGTGAAGGTGGCATCGTCTTCATTGAAGGTGTCGATACGCAATAGATAGCCTCCTGTTACGTCACGGCCAGAAATGTCGCTCTTTTTCAGCTTATCGAGGTTGACCCGTTCTGCACCACGTTTGATAGCTTCGCAAAAGATGTAGATGCCATGATATTCACCATCCATCACCAGTTCCACCATACAGGTGCGAGGTCCCCAATGCCCCATTTCGCGCCACAGTTCAAAAGCCAGTGGGTCGCGCATCATCGAGATGTCATTGTAGGGCGCCAGCAGCACCCACTTGCTATGGGCAGGCATGCCAAACAGGCTGACCTCCTGTTCCTTGCCATTCTCAAGGCGTGTTTCAAGGGTGTATTTCTTCTGGTTGAAGCCCAAAGAACTGTTACCACGCAGTTTGATGCCGATAGGTCCGTCGTAGCCGTCGGTTTTCATGTGTGCCGTCACCTTCTGCCTGGCATTCAGGGTGCTATCGGTAGTAATAGCGACAACGGGCAGGTTCGACTTCAGCTGCTCAACCTTGGTGTGCTTCACCTTGGGGAACATATTCCCCATGTCTGGCATCCCAGGCATTCCCATACCGAATCCCCCAAACTGTGCATACACATCGGCCGCCGTGATGAGGAATGCTGCTAACAGACAGCACAATGGCCAAAACCCCTTATCAAATCGTTTCTTTTCCATGTCATTCCTTTTGACGTAAGGAAAAAATAAAGGTTTAATAAAGCCTTACTTGTGATTCACTCTTTTCAGGTGGCCTTCTCCCGATTCGACACCTGTACTTCTTCTCATTTTTGAATGATAAAAAATAGCCAAAGTTACACTTTTTAGTCTAACTAATTAGTTGTTAGGTTGTTACAGAGGTGTATCTTATTTCTAAAGTTACACCAAGCTTCACCTCACTTTTTGCCCTGCCCAAACCACGCTGAAAGGCTGATAAACACAGGGGATTCAGCGATATACGAAAAAGTAAAACAACTTGTTTTACATTACTAAATGGCCGATAAACTCATGCTTTGCCCGGACTAAACTGAAGTAAAACAACTTGTTTTACTTTCTCAGTTAAGGACCCTTCTTTACTATTGCCGATAGCACTACCGTTGTTTGGCCGGAGTAAACGACGACGGTTTGGTCACTCCGTGGGACATTTAACGAAGGCGGGCGAAGATTCTTTATGCGAACTGGCTAATAATGCGAAGCTTTTGACAGCGTAACGCCTTTTTCAGTTGGAATCGGCAGAATTAGGTTCGCATTTTTGGCCAGTTCGTATAAAATGCGTACCTTTGCAATAAATTTGCAAATTCCGTGTTATTATATATAATAAGGTACACAACGATGAAGACAACAAAACTGCTGATTCTTGCCTGCGCGACCCTGATGGTTGCGGCATGCTCGACACCCAAGAACTACAACTTTTTCCAGGACTTGTCCGACGGACAGGAGATTACTCTGCCGGCTAATCGTCAGATTAGGCTACAGCCAGGCGACAAGATTTCTGTCATGGTGACAAGCAAGGACCCGCTGATGAGCAACCTTTTCAACAAAGGGTTCACGTCGAGCACCGATGGTGAGAAGGTGGATGCCAACAAAGTGCATGTGAGCTATACGGTTGATAGCGACGGTGGCCTTGACATTCCTGCTCTCGGCAAGGTGGCAGTCAATGGACTGACCCGCTTGGAGGCTGCTCAGGCCGTGCAGAACAAGCTGCGCGAGGAACTGCTGAAGGACGCCAACGTCACCATTGAGTTCCTGGACCTTCACTTTGCTGTTATCGGTGAGGTGCAGCAGCCCGGCACCTATTGGATCAACAGGGATGTGTTCACGCTGACAGATGCCCTGGCCAGTGCCGGAGGCATCGACACCTATGGTAAGCGTGACAGCGTGATGGTGATCCGCGAGACGCCTACAGGCAAGAAGGTGTATGTGGTGAACATGAACTCTGGTCGCGACGTGCTGACATCGGAGGCTTTCTATATCAAGCAGAACGACATCATCAACGTGAAGGCCAACAACACGAAGGCCCGCCAGTCGACCGCTAACGGTAATGAGACGCGCAGCATTTCGTTCTGGACCTCTATCGTCTCATTAGCTGCAACACTCTCAATGCTGATTTTTAAGTAAGGAACTATTATGGAAATCAAAGAATACGAAAAAGCTGTCATAGGTAATGAGAAAAGCGCCTCGATGGGCGACTTCTGGAAAGCGTGCAAACGCAAGTGGAAATGGTTTGTATGCAGCATTGTCTGCTGCTGCCTGCTGGCATTATTGTTTATCCTGATGGTTAATCCCAAATACGAGCGTAGTGCTTCAGTACTGATCAAGGACGAAAGTAGTTCTGGCGGTATGCTGTCCTCGCTGGTATCCAACATGGGCATGTTGTCAAGTATGGCAGGTATCAACATCTCTTCGAATGTGAATAACGAGATGGAGATATTCAGGTCGCCGGCACTCATGGAAGAAGTAGTGAACAGGCTGGAGCTTGACATTGTATACCAGACATACAAAGGTATCAGGAAGATAGAACTCTATGACGAAACGCTGCCCATCAAGGTGACATTCCCCAAGATGACGGACAAGGATGGTGCCTATATGAAAATGGACCTGAAGAAGGACGGCACCTTCACCCTTTACAAATTCCGCAAGAACAAGGACAAGTTCGACGGTGAGGTGTCAGGCAAGGTGAACACCGTCTGCCAGACTCCTGTAGGACCTGTTTCGGTTATTTCTACCAAGAATTTCGACAACTGTATGAAAGAAGATGGTGAAAGAACCATCCGTATTACCAAGAAAAGGAAGTATGATGCGGTAGAGGGTTGCGTGAAGAATATACAAATAGATGTTGCCGATGACCTTACCGACATTATCGGCATTTCATATCAGGACATTTCTGGAGACCGTGCTGAGAAGATCATCAATACTTTGATACAAGTCTACCGTGAGGAATGGACAAAAGAGAAGAAGGGTACTGCCGACGCTTCGACTCACTTCATTAACGAACGCATCAAGGATATCGAATTGGAATTGTCTAACTTAGACAAGGCAATAGCCCAATTCAAGGGTAAGCACCTGATACCCGATTATGAGCAGACGGCCAAGATGTACATGGAGAATGCTGCCTTGACCTATGAGGCCCAGACAAAAATCAACAACCAGCTGTACATGATGGAACAGATGCGCAAACAAGTGCAGGAAGTAGGCGACAAGAATCAGGTGCTCCCAGCCAATCTTCTGCCTGACAATGAGAACGTTGCCAAACAGATACTGGAATACAACAAGGTGCAGCTGCAACGGAATCGGATGTCGGAGAACAGTAGCAGCAGCAACCCGCTGGTAATGGAATTAGACAGTCAGTTAGCAGAATTGCGCAAGGCCATCGTCAACTCGCTTGACCAAAGCGTTGCCCAGCTAAAAGCCAGTCAGCGGGGAATTAGCAAAGAAGACAGTAAGCTCAAGCAGGAGATAGCCGTTGCGCCAGAGAAGATTACACAGATTCTTCCTGCGGAACGCCAGCAGAAAATCATTGAGGCGCTTTACATCTATCTACTTGAGAAACGTGAGGAAAACAATATCACTCAAGTGTTCAGTTCAAGAAACACCCGTGTGATTGCTCCGCCAATGGGTAAACTGGATCCTATCTTCCCCAAAAAGTTCTTCACGATGTTCTTGGCATTGCTCGCAGGAATCTTATTACCTGCCTCTACACTATTTGTAAAACTAAACATCAAGGGTACGAAAGAAGCTAAGTAACACGGGTCAGGATATGGTCATCATCTTCTTGTATTTTGCCTTGTTCCTGATGGTACATTTCTTGGCAAAGAGATTTGATAACACAGAGACAGCCAGACGATTTGAGATAGTCTGCTGTTTCTTGTTGTTATTCATCTTCTTTGGATTTCGTGACATCACGGTATTGAATGACTCACCCCATTATTACAGGTTTTATTACCATAGGGCCCAGTCCTTGTCCTACCTGAACGATTCCATTTTCACTTTCCGCCTTCTTGACCAGTTCGAATACGGCTTTCAGGTTCTTGTCCATTTCCTAATTAAATATGTGTCGAGGAATCCCTATACTATTATCATTCTCTCCAGTCTGGTTATTGCCATAGGCGAGCTATGGTTTATTTCCCAACATTGCAAAGATATTGCGAAGATGTGTTTCGTCATGCTGGTCTCCAACCTGTTGTTTACGCATTTCTGCATTATCAGGCAAGCATTTGCCATTCTGTTGTTCTATATTGCCTTTGGCTACTTCCGGAAAGGAAAGATGTGGAAATACGTGCTGCTGATTCTTTGTGCCGGTCTTTTCCACTATTCAGCTTACTTTCTGCTCTTTCTACCGCTTATCTGTAAAAACAAGCCGAGTTGGAAGAATGCCATAATAGCTATCGGGATATCTATTGTCTTGGCTGCATTTACCTTCGAGCTTCTTACAGTCTTAGGACTTCGTGACCATCCTTACTACAAGGCTGCCGTACAGAAAAACGCCATTTCCATTATCGGATTAGCTGACTTTGCACTTCTATCGTTTATAGTCGGCGTTATAGCCTATGCTCACCGTTTAAGTGGGAAAGTCCACATTGACGCATTCTATTTCTGGATATGCACTATAGCCTTGTGTGTTAGCATTGTTTCGCTTGTGATTTATCCTATTGCCAGGGTCAACGAGTATTTGTGGCCGCTCATTCTGTTCATGCTGTTCAAGTACATTGATCCGAATGCCATGAAAGAGCCTTTCTCTCCGTCTTTCCCTGGTATCCACCGACTTCTTCAGATTCTGATAGTACTGGTGTTTGCCGCCAAGATGATTGGCATTAATGCATTCCGGCCAGAATGGCAGCACTATACACCATACAAGTTCTATCGTTTCGACCAGAAGCGTCACAACTTTAATATCTACCGCGTATAACAATATGCCCAACAGACTACTCACCAAGATTAAGGCCTCAGACATTGCGAAGCGCATGGCCAGTGGTGCCTTCTGGTCGTTCACAGGAACGGCATTAGGCAAGTTCCTGGTCTTGCTGAGCGGCATTTTCTGTGCCCGCATCTTAGGACAGGAGGTGTTCGGACAGTTGGGCATGGTGCGCTCCACCATTGGCATGTTCATCGTACTTGGCACTTCGGGCATTGGTGTCACCGCCACCCGCTATATTGCCAACTATCGCAGGACAGACCCAGCGCATGCCGCCTCTATCTGTCTGCTCTCCAACAAGTTTGCGTGGTGGGCAGGACTCTTGGTAGGTGTGCTCATGCTGTTGCTTTCGGGTGTGCTGGCTACCGAGGCGCTCCACTCGTCGGCTCTGACCACAGCTGTGCAGTTAGGTGCCGTCATGCTTTTTGTCTCCATTCTCAATGGGGCACCCAACGGCATCTTGGTGGGTCTTGAAGACTTTCGCTCCATAGCCATCAACACCTTTATCGGCAGTCTCTGCGAAGCTGTCTTCATGGTGATTGGCGCTTGGCTCTACCAGTTAGAAGGCGCCATACTTGGCTTTGGCATCGGTGTGGTGGTCCTCTATGTAGCCAACAGCCTGTCTGTCAGCCGTAACCTGCGACGTGAACATATCATGACGCAGACAGAGAACATTCGCCGTGAAGACTGGCGCCTGCTTTTTACCTACAGCATTCCCGCTACGTTGTCGGCCTTGACTGTGGCTCCAGTGTTCTTCGTTATCCGTTCCATGCTGGTCAGTCGCAGCGGCTATGCGGAGTTAGGCATCTTCGAGGCCGCCGACCAGTGGAAGGTCATTATCCTCTTCATTCCTACTACCGTCAGTCAGATTGTGCTGCCCATTCTGTCAAGCCTCTTGGATGTTCACAAGTTCAAGAAGACGCTGGTGCTCAACATCCTGCTGATTGCCGTTGTCTCGACGGTGATTGCCCTGGCAGTGTCGCTACTCAGTCCCTACATTATGCCGCTCTACGGCCAGTCGTTCACCGACCTCATGCCGCTGACGCTATTAGCCATGTCGACAGTATTCTCAGCAGTTTCCAACGTAATCGAGATGTCCATCTACAGCCGCGATAAGATGTGGACGTGCTTTGGCCTGAATATGATCTGGGCTGTGCTGCTCATTGGCCTGTCGGAACTCTTCCTGAGTCAGAACATGGGAGCCTCGGCACTGGCACTGGCCGTGTTGCTGTCGTACCTGCTGAAGACTATCTATATAGGCATCTACATGATGTTCCTGCTCAAGAAAGACAATAGCGATGAATAAGCCAACGTTCAGTATCGTCATTCCGGTATTCAATAATCTGGAATTGTTCAGACGGGCTCTGGAGTCTGTTCTGCAGCAGCAGGGCGTCGCCTTAGAGATCATCGTGACTGACGACTCCACCACCGCAGCCATTGCCGATTACGTGAACGGTCTCGCTGTCAGCGGTTTACCCGCCGACATCCATCTCCGCTACTACCACCACCAGTCGGACTCAGGAGCCATCTCAAACTGGAATAACGGCCTGCAGATGGCAACCGGCCAGTATATCATCTTGATGCACCACGACGAGGCTATGAGCGGAACAGACTACCTGCAACGCATAGAACGCCACTTCAACGACGGAGCCGACATCGTTGTCTCCAATATCGAGGTCATCGTCGACGGTCATCAGAAGAAATCACACTTCACCACCCCTATGAAGCGCTTTGTGCTGTGCCACCCGTCGCTGCTGTTTCTGGCTAATGCCATAGGTCCCTGTGCCTGCATCGCCTTTCGAAGCACGCTGAAGGAGCCTTTCTGCGAAGAACTGCACTGGCTGGTCGATGTGGAATGGTACTACCGCCTGCTCAAGGGGCGCTGTGTGTGCTACGACTCGCAACTCACCATCTGTTCCATCCACGGACATGAAGGACAGATTACCCAGGAACTGGACATCCCCCAGACTTTTGCTCGTGACAAGGCTATTGTTTTGGGGAAATACCCGCATCACATTGCCATTAAGACGATGTTGTGGACATACCAACACCTGATTCTGAATACAAAGAAAAATCTCGGTAGAATATGAAGACATTAAGACTCCTCCTGCTGCTACTCATGAGTAGCCTGATGGCACCCACCTGC
The DNA here is from genome assembly GCA_902794405.1 of uncultured Prevotellaceae bacterium. Classification (GTDB taxonomy): domain Bacteria; phylum Bacteroidota; class Bacteroidia; order Bacteroidales; family Bacteroidaceae; genus Prevotella. The sequence goes on along the minus strand of CADBHI010000005.1, from coordinate 31,532 downwards.
CATGCTACAGACGGCGAGATGCCTATCATTGCCTACATGGGCATACCCGACTGGCATACTACCGATGAGGACTTTCGTGTGCTCAGTGAGTGTGGCTTCAACGTCAGCCTCTACCCGTACCGTTCACTCGACCTTTTAGTCAAAGCCTGTCGCATTGCTGATAAATATGGTGTCAAGGTGTTGGCTCCCTGTCCTGAGATGACAAAGAATCCCGTTAAGGCTGCTAATACACTGAAACGCGAAAAGGGCTTCTTTGGCTATATGATGAAGGACGAACCCACCGTCGACCAACTGGAAGAGCTTGAGCAGGAGATCCAGTGCTTGAAGCGCATCGACAGCACCCACTGCTTCTACATCAACCTGCTGCCTCATGGCTATGAGAGCTGGACTCTCATCAACAAAACGCCCAAATACAAGAAATATGTCAAGACGGCTGCTGCCACGTCATGCCAACAGTTGTCGTTCGACAATTACTCCATCACCAAGGACGGCCTGCGTCCTACATGGTACCACAACCTGGAGATTATACGTGATGAGAGTCTCGCCTCTGGCAAACCCTTTTGGGCTTTCGTACTGTCAGTCCCCCATCATGTCTACCCTGACCCAACCCTGGCCACCATGCGGTTACAGGCCTACTCTAATCTGGCTTACGGTGCACAGGCCATCCAGTTTTTTACCTACTGGACACCAGGAAAGGATGAAGGGTTCGACTACCACGACGCTCCCGTCACCCATGACGGTGTGAAGACCAAGACCTATCAGTTGGTGCAGCAGTTGAACCGTGAGTTGAAGTCTGTCGCCCGTCTGTTTTATCAGGCTAAGGTAACGTCAGTCAACCACCTTGTCGTTATCCCCGAAGGTACGACGAAGGCTTCCGTCATGCCCCGTAACATCAAGTCGCTGAAGGTGACAGGCCGAAAAGGTGCCGTTGTCTCCCAGTTCCAGAAAGACGGTCACCGGTATTTGGCCATTGTCAACAAGAACTACCAAGACACCATGAAGGTGCGTATCAAGGCTGCCAATGCCACCCCACGCCACCTCACCAAGCAGTTGGTCGAAGAACCAATGAAGACCTCCTATACCGTGCAGGCTGGCGACATATTACTATTTAAACTGAATTAGAAGATGAAGATTGTCAAAATATTAGGTGGTCTGGGCAACCAGATGTTCCAGTTTGCCCTCTACAAGTCGCTGCAGCAGCGGTTCCCAGATGAGCAGGTGCTCATCGACTTGAACTGCTTCCGGGGGTACCCCAAGCATCGCGGTTTTGAGATAGGAAAGGTGTTCGGAGCCGACTATGAAGCAGCCAACTGGCGCGAAGTGGCCCGACTTGCTTATCCATACCCTAACTTCCAGTCGTGGCGCATCGGCAGTCGCCTGCTGCCCGTGCGTCGCTCCATGCTCAAGGAGCGCGCCGACTTCACCTACGAGCCGACGGCACTGACCCGGACGCAGAGCACCTACTACGACGGCTATTGGCAACATGAGGAGTATTTCCGTGACATCCGCGACGTCATATTGCAGACCTTCCGGTTCCCTACTTTCGTCGACGATCGGAACCGGGAGATTGCCCAACGGCTGCAAAGCACCAACAGCATAGCCATCCACGTACGACGCGGCGACTACACCAAGGACAAGCTGTTTCACGACATCTGCGACCTGAACTACTACCGTAAGGCCATCAGCCACATGCAACAGCATGTCGGCGGTGATTTGTACTGCATCTTCTCCGACGACATGAGGTGGTGTCGCGAGCACATCGCACCGCTGTTGGCGGACAAGGTCATCATTTATGTAGACTGGAACCGAGGCGAGAACAGCGTTCAGGACATACACCTCATGTCACTCTGCAGCCACAACATCATCGCCAACTCCTCGTTCTCGTGGTGGGGCGCATGGCTCAATCAACATCCCGGTCGACTCGTCGTCGCACCCTGGAAATGGCTTCACATCAGCGGCACTCACTCCCCTGTTCCTGACGACTGGACACGCTTGCAGCCATAGAAAAAGCAGGTCATTTGCTATTTTTCCTGCATTTTCTTTCATCATATAAAAAAAATGTTGTATCTTTGCATCCGCTCGCTCGACTTCCTTGTTCGATGGCGAGCGTAACACTGACTATTGAAGAAGAATACGACATGGTGGAGTTTTCCGTACTGATGTCTGTCTATCATAAAGAAAAACCTGAATTCCTGCGTCAGAGCCTTGATAGCATATTCAGCCAAACACTACCCCCAACGGAGGTGGTGCTGGTGCAGGATGGCCCTGTCCCTGAAGCCATTGCTCAGGTGATGGATGAGTATCAGGCCTCACACCCGGAGATGAAGCTGATAAAGCTTGACAAGGGTTGTGGCTTAGGTGGCGCACTGAACGAAGGCCTGAAACACTGTAGCTACGACATCGTGGCACGAATGGACACTGACGACATCAGCAAACCTGATCGTTTTAAGGAGCAGGTAACGTGGTTGGCCGAACACCCCGATGTCGACGTCTGTGGCAGTTGGATAGACGAGTTTTCTGGCGAAGTGGACAATGTGGTGTCGTCGCGTAAGCCCCCTCAGGAGCATGCCGACATCGTGAGCTTCAGCCACAAGCGTAACCCCATGAACCATCCTACCGTTGTCTTCCGACGCAAGGCTGTTGAGCGTGCAGGCAGTTACCAGCCCTTCCATCTTTTTGAAGACTACTACCTGTGGGTACGCATGATACAAACGGGCTGCCATTTCCATAATATCCAGCGTTCGCTGCTATTCTTCCGCATGTCGCCCGACATGTTCCTGCGTCGTGGCGGTTTTAAGTACTCCTGTACGGAAATTCGCTTCCAAAAGAAACTCCATAAGATGGGGCATATCGGCTGGGGAACGATGATGCAGAACATCATCTACCGTACTACGGTCCGCAACCTGCCCAATTCCATTCGCAAATTCATTTATGTAGGTCTGTTGCGAAGATAACAAAAACTGACTACCGTAACTTTGCAAACAGAATATTAACACAAAGATATGAAGATGAGAAGTATACGGATTATTACAACACTGGCATTGCTGCTGACATGGGCCACGGCCTATGCTGAGGAAGATAGTGTTTCAGCCTTTCAGACTGAAAACGACGACAATACCGAACGTTTATGGTACGATACCCCTGCCAAGATATGGCTTGAGGCCCTGCCTATTGGCAATGGTCGTCTAGGTGGCATGGTCTATGGCGGCCCGCAAACCGACGAGATCCAGCTGAACGAGGATTCGTTCTGGAGTGGTGGTCCCCACAATAACAACAGCACCACCTCGGCCAAGAACTTGGACAAGGTGCGAAACCTCATCTTCAGTGGTAAGGAGCAAGAGGCTGAGAACCTCATCAACCAGCAGTTTATCAAGGGGCCTCACGGCATGAAGTACCTGTCGTTAGGCAGTTTGAAGATGGCTCATACAGGCATCACTGCTAACAAGGCCGTCAACTATGAACGCGAGCTGAACCTTCAGACGGCCCTGTCGACAGTAACCTTCGAGCATGAGGGTCATCACTACCGTCGTACCGCCTTTGCCTCGATGCCTGATAGCATCATTGTCATACGCTTAGAGGCCGATACTCCTTCTGGTTTCAAGCTCACGCACACATCGCCTTTCAGCACATCTTACTCAAAGACAGCCGACTGTGCCATCGCCACCATTAGTGGCGTCGAACACGAGGGCATTGCTGGCAAACTGAAGGCTACGCTGCGCTACCAGATAGAGAGCGACGGCACAGTGACCTACGGTACGAGGGGGGCCGTCACAGTTGAGAACTATACCGTAGCTACGATTTATATTTCTGCTGCTACTAACTATGTCAACTACCACGATGTCACAGGCAAGGCATCTGCCAAGAGTCTGTCGTGGCTCAACAGTGCCCGCCAGCACAGCTATGAGGAACTGCTGAGCCGTCACGTTGAGGCCTACCAACAGCAGTACAACCGCGTACATTTCTATCTGCCCTCGACAGCTGCCAACAGCAAGCTGACCACGGAGAAGCGCCTGCAGAAGTTTACGGGCAGCAGTGACTGGGGCATGGTGGCCCTGCTGTTCAACTACGGACGCTACCTGCTCATCAGTAGCTCACAGGCTGGTGGACAGCCTGCCAATCTTCAGGGACTGTGGAACGACAAGAAGGACGCGCCGTGGGATTCGAAATACACTATCAATATCAATGCAGAGATGAACTACTGGCCCTCGGAGGTGTGTAACCTTACAGAGACCAACGTGCCTTTCTTCGAGATGATACGTGACCTGAGTGAGACAGGAGCCAAGACTGCAAAGACCATGTATAACTGTGGTGGCTGGGTGGCCCATCACAACACCGACCTATGGCGTGTGGCAGGACCTGTCGACGGTGCTTTCTGGGGCATGTATCCCAATGGTGGCGCCTGGCTGGCTACCCACCTGTGGCAGCACTACCTTTATACGGGTGACGTGGAGTTCCTGCGCGAGTGGTACCCTGTTATCAAAGGTACTGCCGATTTCTACTTAGACTATATGGTGCCCCATCCCAATTATAATAACTGGCTTGTCGTGGTGCCGTCGGTCAGTCCTGAGCAAGGGCCTGCCGGTAAGTCGACACCTATCACAGCCGGCTGTACGATGGACAACCAGATTGTGTTTGATGCCCTGTCGAACACATTACGGGCGGCAGAGATATTGGGCGAAGACCCCGTCTATGTCTCTACCCTTAAAACCACCCTCGAAAATATCCCGCCCATGCAGATTGGAAGCCGGAAGCAGCTGCAGGAATGGCTCATCGATGCAGATGGCAGTGAGAAGCAGCATCGCCACATCTCCCACCTCTACGGACTTTTCCCCTCAAACCAGATATCACCCTACAGCCACAACGAGCTGTTTGCTGCAGCTAAGCAGACGTTGACGGATCGCGGCGACGAGGCTACGGGCTGGAGCTTAGGCTGGAAGATCTGCTTCTGGGCACGTATGCTCGATGGCGCCCACGCGCTGACTATCCTGAAGAACATGCTGAAACTGCTGCCGTCGGAGGATGCCACCAGCCAGTATCCCAATGGACGCACCTTCCCCAACCTGTTCGATGCCCACCCGCCATTCCAGATTGATGGCAACTTCGGTGCTACGGCAGGCATCGCCGAGATGCTGCTGCAGAGTCACGATGGTGCAGTTCATTTGCTGCCCGCCCTGCCCGCGACCTGGAAGACTGGCAATATCAGTGGCTTGAAGTCGCGCGGTGGCTTCGAGGTAGACATGGATTGGAACGAAGGGAAACTTCGCTCGGCGAGTATTCGCTCCACCATTGGCGGCACGCTGCGCTTGCGTTCCTATGTGGAGTTGGAGGGCGAGGGACTGAAGGAGGCCGAGGGCGACTGCCCCAACCCCCTCTATGCACCTGCTGACATCAAGGAACCTCTGCTGGCCAAGTCGCTCAAGACTGCCCCCAAGCTCGCCGTGAAGACTGTCTATGAGTATGACCTGCAAACCACAGCTGGTGGCGAGTATCGCGTATATAGAAAAGGTACAGATACGGGTGTCACCGAATCGCCTGTCGTACGTCGCTCGTCGAAGGCCTACGACCTTCAGGGAAGGCGTGTGAGCCCTTCAAAGAAAGGTTTCATCATCGTTGACGGTAAGAAAACAATTAAAACACGATAGTCTATGAAAAAGATTCTGACAATCACGCTGGCACTATGCTGCACCCTGCTGCTTCAGGCAGCCAAAGTCGAAAAAGACGTCACCATCAAAGTTGATGGCAAGAACCGTAGTTACAAACTTTACGTCCCCTCTACTGCGAAGGACAACTGTCCTGTCGTCCTCTCCTTGCACGGCGCAGGCGGCCATAGCACCGATAAAAGTCCATTCCGTACGGACGTGGCCGACAAGGCTGGCTGCATTGTGGCCTATCCGCAGGGCTTGGACACCAAGTTCCCTGGTCTTGGCGGCATGACTGCCCCAGGCTGGAGCTCCTATGGTGAGGAGAATTTCGATACTGACTTCTTGAAGGCCATCATCGAGGATATAGCTGCGAAGTACACTATAGACCGTAAGCGCCTCTACTGCTGCGGCTTCTCCAATGGTGGCATGATGACCTACACAATGGCCAACACATGCAGCCACATCTTTGCTGCCTTTGCAGCTATCAGCGGCTATCCTATCAACGAGTTCCACCTCCACCACACCAGCTGGCGCCCCGTGCCCCTTCTGCATATCCACGGCAAGGTCGACGACTTCGTGAAGTACTCACTGGTGCCCAACGTCATCGACAACATGGTGGCTCGCAATGGTGCCAACCCTGTACCTGTGAAGACCACCAAGAGCGGCAAGTACACCAAGAGTGTCTACGAGGCTGGTGAGGGCGGTTTCCCCGTTATCTTCTACGAAATCGACGGTATGGGACATAACGATTTCACCAATAACACCGAGAACAACAGTTCGGCACAGACCATGTGGAACTTCTTCAAGCAGTACACCCTCGACTCTCCCTGCGACACCACGCTGAAGTGGCGTCCCCGCATAGAGACCGAAGGCTACGAGCCAAAGAAACATGGCTGGACGATGAACAGCGGTACCACGCTGCTGAAATTTGGCGGTCCACAGAAGACCGATGCTAACCAGAACGTCTATCGCTCCCTGCAGTTCGAGACTGGCCAGTATAAGCTTTGCTTCAAGTCGGAAGGCGAATCGTCGGCTACTATCAAAGTGAAGATTCAGAAGTTGACAGGCAAGAAACCCGTAGTGCTCGAAGCTACTGTTAATGCTGGTACAGAAGCCACGATGCCATTTGAGGTCACTGAAGAGGGCTGGGGCGAATACAGTATTACCTTTACAAGACCATCGAAGGACGATGCCATTACCGTTACCGACATCGCCATTCATTCGCTGACTGACGACGAAGTGGCAGCCATTCCCTATGTGCAGGCCGGCAAGATTACCGACGGCGCTGCCTACTCTCTGACAGGTGCTAAGCTTTCACGCAAGGCTAAGGGTATTACTATCAAGGACGGTAAGAAATACATTGAACGATGAACATCCATACATTGAAATGCAGGGCAGCACTCGTGCTGGCCCTATGTTTGCTGACATCCTGCGAAAAGGTGGTGCTCGACGAGGACATCACTCAGCCAGCCACCTCTGAAGCGGAACAGAACGTTGTTATCAGGATTGCTGGCATGGATGCTGGATGGGGTTCTGACTTCTCTCGTGCTTTGGTCAATGTGAGCGAGGTCTGTACCCGTGTGAACTTCGCCGTGTTCAAGGATGGTCAGCGGGTGAAGTACAAGAACCAGGCGGCAGGCGACGAAGGCTTTGGCACTTACTCGCTGACACTCGAAGTGGGTAACTATCAGCTCCTGATACTGGCCCACAGTGGCAAGGCCAATCCTACAACCACCAACCCTGCCAAGCTGCAGTTCACCAACCCTGGCTCCTCAAGCGGAACGGGCTATACTGACACCTTTTATTATTATGGTAACCTGACGGTAGGCAACAACGGTACGCAGATGAGCATCAACATGACGCGTGCTACTTCGATGTTTCGCTTCGTTACTACCGATGTGAAGCCAGAAAAGGTTAAGAAGTTGCAGTTCTACTATGAAGGCGGCAGCGGTGCCTTGGATGCCACCACTGGCTTTGGCTGTGTCAACTCTAAGCAGTCGGTATTCGTGGAGACTGGTGACGAGCTGACGGGTAAGACGCTCCAATGCGACATGTACACCTTCCTCCATGCCGAGACGGGGTCAGTAACGTTTACCGTAAAGGCTTTTGACAAGAACGAGAACGTGATCTACATGCGTGAGTTCGAGAACGTCAGCATGCAGCGTAACTGCATTACCCAGTACAGCGGCAAGTTCTTCGTCAGCGACGACCCTAAGACGCCCGACCCGCAGCCTGAGACACCAAAAGAAGACACTTCCTCATCCTTTACAGTCATGGTAGACCCTGAATGGGGAAATGTCTTCAAGTACAACTATTAATGATTATCCCTTAATAGCCTGCAAGATCTTGGCTTCCAGCTCCTCGCACAACTCGGGGTTGTCCTTCAGTAGTGCTTTGGTGGCATCGCGTCCCTGACCTAACTTCTGGGTGCCATAGCTGAACCACGAGCCGCTCTTCTTGATAATCTCGTATTCCACGCCGAGGTCTACGATCTCGCCAATCTTTGAGATACCCTCGCCAAAGGTAATCTCAAACTCTGCCTTACGGAAGGGTGGTGCCACCTTGTTCTTCACCACCTTCACACGTACCTGGTTACCTATAATGTTGTCGCCGTCCTTCAGCGATGTCACCTTGCGGATGTCTAAACGCACTGAGGCATAGAACTTCAGGGCATTACCGCCGGTGGTGGTCTCAGGATTACCAAACATCACGCCAATCTTCTCACGCAACTGGTTGATGAAGATACACGTTGTGTTGGTCTTTGCAATGGTACCTGTCAGTTTGCGCAGTGCCTGGCTCATCAGGCGGGCATGCAGTCCAACAGCCGATTCACCCATGTCGCCCTCAATCTCCTTCTTGGGCGTCAGGGCAGCCACAGAGTCGACCACCACAATGTCTATGGCACTCGAGCGAATCAGCTGATCGGCAATCTCCAAGGCTTGCTCACCATTGTCAGGCTGTGCTATCAGCAGGTCTTCGATGTTCACACCTAATTTCTCTGCATAGAAACGGTCGAAAGCATGTTCAGCATCGATGAAGGCGGCAATACCGCCCTGCTTCTGCACCTCGGCTATGGCATGGATGGCCAGTGTGGTTTTACCCGATGACTCAGGACCGTAGATCTCAATGATACGTCCCTTGGGATAGCCACCTACGCCCAACGCCACGTTTAGGCCAATGGAACCCGTAGGTATCACCTCCACGTTGTCAATCTTCTCGTCGCCCAGTTTCATGATGCTACCCTTGCCGAAGTCCTTTTCGATCTTCGCCATAGCAGCCTGAAGGGCTTTCAGCTTCTCCTGCTGCGGAGTCAGCTGCTCGGTTTCTTCTTTCTTTGCCATTTATGAATTTGTTTCTTGTTTCGGTTATGTTTATGCAAAGGTAGCATTATTTTGCGACAATGCAAAGCTTTTATGCCAAAAATTTGGAAATATCAAGAATAATCCCTATATTTGCAGCATATTATCAGTTTACTAACCAAATTATTACCAATCTATGAACACAAAAACAATTCTCTCCAAACTATGGATGCTCATTATCGTGCTGCTGTTGACAGCCTGTGGCGGTGGCGGCAGTGATGCCAAGGACGAGTTACCTCCTGAGGGTGGCGGTGGACTGACACCCGACCCCAACGTCCCGGTCTTGTCCGACGTAAAGTACGAACTCAGCCCCAAGGCCGTGCTGGTGCCGCAGGACGTGGCCAAGCAAATCAAGAAAGCCGACCTGGTGGCTCACACACTGACGCTGCCCGCCACGGCGACGAAGCCCGAGGTGGGTCAGACGCTCATCATCAACACGCCCTCCGAGCTGCTGCACGACGGTCTGCTGGCCAAGGTGTCGGCCGTGACCCAGAACAGCGACGGCAGCTACGCCGTGAGCTATACTGACGCCGAGCTGAAGGACGCGTTCAAGATGCTGGAGATTCCCGAGCAGTACATTCCTCTGGGCCAGTACGTCGAGCATGTCTACGATGCTAATGGCAAGGAGGTGAAGTTCACCAAGGGCTGGGAGACAAGTGCCAGCGGCTTAGACAATTGGAATACGCGCGCCAGTGGCCAGGAGAAGTTCAAGATCAAGCTGCCCGAAATCGGATGGCCCTTAGGATGGGAGTCGCTGACGCTGACGCCGAAGATGACAGTTGACCTGGCGATGCGCTACGTGATGATGTACGGCGACTACAAGATTGACTACGCCAACGTGAAAGTCGACGCCGAGGTGGAGATTGGCGCCGACCTGGCCTTGGAGCTGAAGAGCGGCAAACTCGTGGACTACCGCAAGCCGCTGCTCTCCATTGTCTGCGCGGGTATTCCCATCGGTCCCATCGTCATCACGCCTGGCGTGGAGATTGTGGCGGTGTTCCAGGTCGACGGCAAACTCTGCCTCGAGGCCTCCATCAGCTATAAGCGCACGGTTCATGCCAACGTGATGTATCAGCAGGGCTCGCTGACGGCCACGAGCAACATTGACCCAGCAGCACCCGACGCGCTGACCTACAGCTTCGGCCCGAAGTGGGAGGGTGGCGTGAACTACGGACTCAGCGTGGGTCCGTTCCTTGGCATCTACGGTAAGACGTTCGCCCTGAACGTAGGACTGGACGTGGTGCTGCGTGAGAGTGTCAGCGCCAAGCTCGACCTCATCGACTTGGTGAAGAAGAACCTCATCGAGGGCGAAATCATCAATGCAGCCGGCCTTGGAGCCAGACTCGACGGCAACAAGTGGAACTTTGCCGGTTGGGAGGGATTCATGTATAACCAGGCCATCGTACTACAGCCCAGTGCAACGCTTTACGTGGTGAACCACGGCGTGGGCGACCTGAAGCCGCTGGAAGTGAGCTACCCCGTCGACTCGCGACCCATCGTGCCGCAGGTGAAGATAGAGAAGGACTTCCTGAAGACCAAGGACGACTACGTCACGCTGACCATGCACATGCCGAAGAAGAGCCTGCTCGACAACGATGCCGAATTCTATGCTGTATGGACCAACAAGGACAACGCGAAGGAGGAGTACAAGGCACCGTTCGACTTCAACGACGAGAAGCGCGACTTGCTCAACAATGACAATGGCGTCGACATCGAGTCGAAATGCCAGCTGAAGAAGGGCTACAGCTACCTGCTGAAGGTGTACATGGAGGCGTTAGGCGTCACCGTCTGCCTCTACGACGGCAAGCTCACCGTCGACAGCGAGATTACCGTCGACCCAGCTGAGCTGACCTATGAGTGGGAGGGTGGTTCGCAGACCGTGAAGGTCATCAAGCAGGGCTATCCCTACAGCAAGGTCGTCGTCGACGAACCCTGGAACGCATGGGTCAGCGCCGTCATCAACAGCGAGGGCAACATCGACATTGCCGTGCAGCCCAACCTGACCTTCGACGACCGCAACGGCATGGTGCGCCTGCTGGTATCCACCAACGAGAATCCAGGTATTGGCGAACAGGTGCAGAAGAACATCGCCATCAAGCAGAGCGGCATCATCGGCGTCGACTATAGCCCGCGCAGCCTCGAGTTCACCACAGAGGGTGGCTCGCAGGAGGTTACTATCACCAACGGCCCTGGCTTCAGGTACTCGGGTGTGAGCGTCAGCGGCGAGGGTGCCGACTGGTGTAAAGTCCAGTACGTCGACGGCAAACTCACCGTCACCGTCGAGAAGTATCAGGGCACCGATGACCGCGAGTGCGAGGTGGTGTTCTACCTGAGCAACTCGAGGAACCCTGGTGCCGAGGACAAGTGCGAGATGAAGATCAAGGTTGTACAGAAAGGCCTCACCGACGGCGGCGCATGGGTCGATCCCGTCTACTTCAATATTCCGCGCGAGGGTGCCGTTACATACGCCAGCTATGGCTTTGGGACGTTCGGCTATCTGAACAGAGCCTATACTGGCGATTGGCTCAGGGGTGGCTGGTCTGCTGATTACGATAGTCCCAATCGCTTCAAGAACCAATTCTATCTCGCCATACCGCCCAACACCACGGGAGTGGCCCGTCGCGACACCATCAAGTTCCTGTTCGGCGCAACCAAGGAAGTACCACTCGATCAGAGATACTGCATACCAGTGGTTGTCCGACAGGAGGGAGGTACTTTTACCTACAACGACCTGAAGAGCCTCGTCGTCGGCAAATGGCATCACCACATCATCTCGTCGAGTGCCTGGCAGGTGGAGTCCAATTACGATCTCACCATCAATGCCGACGGTACCTATACTGAGGTTCAGAAAGAGGATAATATCAACGGAATGGAATGGCATACCAATGTCACAGAGTCGGGTACCTATACCATTACCGGCTATAGCGTTCCAGAATCGAGCAGCCTCTGCATCCAGGTGAAAGTCAGTCTGAACTACACCTCAGGTCCAACCACAGGAACGAAGACTGCTGGCTCTAGGACAACTACCTGGGAAATCTATCCGCACTTCATGCGTTACATAGAGGGCCGCTCGAGGTATTATGATCGTCAATAACGGTTATCTATAGAAAGGTCACGCATACAGATTTATTTCTGATTTGGATATCTGCGACTTTTGCCCGGAGCAAACTCTGAGTTTACTCCGGGCAAACTCTGAGTTTACTCCGACTAAACGTTGAGTTTACTCCGGGCAAACTCCGTAGCGGGTTAGTAGGGCGTTAACCTTGGCGTTTGTGTCGGCCAGGAATTGATGGTAGGCATCGCTGTCGGGGTTGAAAGGACGATGGTTGAGGGCGGCTTTGAGGGGTGCCCACTCCTGGAGAAACTGCTGGGCGCGGGGGGAGAAGTAGTGGTCCACCAGCTGCTGCCAGATGTACTCGACGGCCTGGGGTGTGGGGTGGAGCATGTCCTCGCGGTAGAAGCGGTAGTCGCGCAGTTCGTCCATCATGATTTCGTAGGCAGGGAAGTAGGTTTGGTGGATTGTGGATGGTGGATGGTGGGAGGTGATTACTTTGTTGACGGCAAGGAGAAGGGTTGCCTTGGATAGCTGGGACTCATGGTAGCCGTACTTGCGATAGCGGATGGGGCTGACGGTGAAGACGACTTGGGCGTCGGGACGATGGCTGCAGAGCAGGTCGACGGTGCGACGCAGGTAGTCGGCACACTCGTCGACGGTGAACTGTTCCTCCTGGAAAAGGGCGGCGGGGCGCTTCTGGCAGTTGTCGACGATTTCGCCCGTTTCCTTCAGACGGTAGACGTGGTTGGTGCCGAGGGTGATGAAGGTGATTCGGGGGAGCCTCCCCCCATCCCCCTCCGATTGGAGGGGGAGCCATCGTTCAACTGTATGAAGTACCGAGGCGGGGTTGTACATCACGCCATAGGGGTTGACGGTGGCGCGGAACTGTTCTTCCACAAAGCGCTGGCCGATGCTGTCGGCAAAGCAACTGCCCACAAAGAGCATCTCCTCGAGGGGCTCTATCTGGAAGTTAGGCTTGGGTATATCTACAATGGTACGGAATTCCATTAGCTGCGGGAGATTTGGAGACCGTTCTTCGAGAGGGTCATTTCGACGAAGCGGGCGTTAGGGTTGCGGCGGTTGTCGTTGAGGATGGTCTTGATGCGGGCAGCAGCCTCGGGGTCTTTGGCAACCATGTAGAGATAGCCGCCACCGCCTGCGCCGGGCAGTTTGTAGCCAAGGCAGAGGTCGTCGACGAGGGTAGTCAGGGCTGCTACTTCGGAAGGGTTGGTGCCGCTGTCGAGCAGCTGGTTCTGCTGCCACGTCTTGCGCACGAGACGGCCCATGAGTTGGAAGTCCTGACGCTGGATGGCCTCGTACATGTCGAGGGTGTGTTGCTTCATGTCGCGCAACAGTTGCAGTTGGTCGTGCTCGTTGAGGAACATGCGCCGCACAATCTCGGCGAGGATGGTCTTGGCCGTGCGGGTGATGCCGGTGTAGTACAACAAATGACACTGGGCATACTCGGGCTGCGTATAGAGGGCATCGGGCAGCCAGCGCACCACAGGCGCCTGACTGAAACCACGCTGCGTCTGCAGCAGCTTGACACCTCCGAGCACACCTCCAAACTGATCCTGCCAGCCGCCGCCAGTAGTGAGCAGCTGTTCGAGGAGGAGTGTGCGATGGCCGATCTCGTTCTTGTCCCAGCCCAGTCCGCAGAAGTCGTTCAAGGCTCCGAGAACAGTAGCAGCGAGGATGCTCGACGTGCCGAGTCCGCTGCCGGCAGGTATGGCCGAGAGAAGAGTCAGCTCAATGCCACAGCCGAAGGACTTGAGGTAATCGGTAAGCGACAAGAGTCCAGAAGAGGATGTGAAGCCGGCGAGGGTGAGTGCCGCCTTGGGAATGGAGAAGGGGGAGCCCACCTTATTATAGTCGGACAGCTGTTCGTAGGTCTCCACCACCTCTGAGGCACCAAGGTCGATGCTACGCAGCACGATGTGGTACTCACGACAGGGCTTGACGTAACATTGTAAGGGTGGCTGTCCGTTCAGTTCGATGGCGAGGTTGATGACGTTGCCGCCCTCTAAGAGACAGAAGGGTGGGGTATCGGTCCATCCTCCGGCAATGTCGATGCGCACAGGGGAGCGTGCCCAGACAATCTGGTCGGAGAGGGGACTGCCCACTCCCCGCCCTTTAGTGAGGGACTGAGGCTGGGTCTGTATCATCCCTTCGCGCAGCAGGCCGAACGCCTTGTCACTATCACCTCGGAACATGGCATCGTGGATGCGGGTCATTAATGGAGCATCGTCGGGCAGAGGTTGCGGCAGCGGTATGTCGTAACGCTTGAACTGCGCGGCGGCATCGGCCAAGTCAAGCTGGTAGAAGACCGAGTGCTGCCAGTTAGCAGCCATCTGTTGCCAGTTCTGGCGCTGGTACTCCTGGCGCTGTTGGAAGAGTCGCTTCAGGTTGGCACGCTCGGCCAGGGCATTGCTGTCGACGGCATCGGTGATGTGGTAGCGGCGCATCTCGTAGTCGCTGTCGCCCACGGGAGTGACGTCGATGCATTCGCCGGGCTCAAGGCTGATGTCCCAGTCGTTGCGGGGCACACCAGTAATGACGTTGTCGTGGGTGAGATGCCACTTGGATCCAACGTGTGAATTCTCAATCCATATATTGGTATTCTCCTCGGTGAACCCGATGTCCATGATGGAGTTCTGTACGAAGATGGTGGGATGAGGTTTGCGGTCGAGGTGCATGATTTCACGCTGGTCGCTGACAAGGTCCTGGACGGCCAGCGTCGAGGAAATCATCTCGCGTGAGGTGCCGAAGTGGTAGAACTCGCCACCAGGCAGCGGCAGGATAGCCACCGTCAGCTCGCGCAACTCAGGGTCGTCGATGGTGGGGTTGGTGCCAAGGGTGCAGCCGAACTCGCCGTAGAGGTCGTAGTCTTTGAAGGATGTTGGGCCAATGGGGCTCATGGGGCTCATACAGCGCTTCTTCAGCAGGCGGACTGCCTTGTCGGAGAGCATCCACACGCCGATGTCGGTCAGGAAGAAGTGCTTCTTCTGAAGTTCGGTCAGCGTTTGTACTGACGGTTTCTGGAGCATCTGCTTCAGCACGGTGGGTGTCTTGCGACTGCTGACGAACACGCCGTGGTTCTTGGCCGTTGAGGCAGGTAGCCACAGACCGTAGCACACCACATCGGCATCGGGCACGGGCTGCAGGGGTTGTGTGGCGCGGATGTAGACGTCACCGCTGACCACCATCGTGTGGATGTTCTGTGGGGCCAAATCCATCAGTCGCCGATAGAGCGGCAGCTGAAGGTCGAGCAGCGTCTGCGACAGGCGCTGGCCACGCTCCCAGCGGAATACGGGAACCGGCATCAGAATTTTGCCGCTGACAGCATACGACGGCAACCGTCGGCTCTGTCCACCGGCATGCACGAGGATGCGCTTGTCCTTGGGTAACCATTCTTCGAACGACGCATGGTCACCGCAGCATTGTTCAAGCAGCCAAGAGGTGCCTCCGCCACTACCGAGCCGATGGCCCACAGGGTCGCAGGTACAGAAGTATTCGTCGCGGCTAAGACCGGTGATATCATGGAAGCAATCTACCAGATTTGGGGGCAGGGAAAGTAATATTTTCATGCTTTAAGGGTTTTCTTTCTGCAAAAATAGTACTTTTTTTCCTAAAGTTGAAGCTTTTTACATTCTTTTTTGTATTTTTGCCAACAAAACTATAATGATATGAAACTACCAGTCCTAAAATCCAAGTATCAACTGTTCGGAGAACTGAACAGGAAACAGATATATCCGTTCGCCCTTATTGCCTGCTGTTTTGCGTTGTGGGGCTTTACCAACGACATGACTTCGACGATGGCCAGCGCCTTCTCAAAGATATTCAGAATCAGCGTGAGCGAAGGCGGTATGGCCGTCGTTGCCAACCACTTGGGCTATTTGGTCATGGCCTTTCCGGCGGCGTGGTTGATAATGAAATACCGCTTCAAGGCGGGTGTGATGACGGGACTGGCCGTTTATGCCCTAGGAGCACTCCTGTTCCTGCCGGCTAAGACGCTGGGCGTGTTTCCGCCGTTTCTGCTGGCCTACTTCACCATGACCTGTGGACTGGCTTTCCTCGAGACTTGCTGCCATCCCTTGGTCTACAGCATGGGCAGTGAGGAGAGTGGTATCGGACGATTGAATCTGGTACAGTCGTTCAACGCCTTGGGAGCTTTAGTGGGTATGTTCGTTGTGCGCGACGTCATACAAGCAGGTATGAGTCCTTTGTCGTCCTTGGAACGTTCGGGGCTACCTGAACGCCAGTTTGAAATCATCAAGGACCACGACCTTGGGGTGCTGATCCAGCCCTATGTCTATATTGTAGCTGTTATTGTGATACTGTTGGTGGTCATCTTCTTCTACAACCCCAAAGCTACCATCAACCAATTGTCGTCGTCGAGGCATCTGTGGCGGCAGGTGAAGCAAGTTGCCAAGGCCAAAAACTATCGTGAAGGAGTTATTACGCAGTTCTTCTATGTGGGTGCACAGGTATGCTGCTGGGCTTATATCCTGCAATACGGTTCACGCATCTTCCTGGCAGAGGGCATGGACGAGACGACAGCCATGATGGAAGCGCAGAAGTATAATATTATCGCTATGGCCATGTTTGCCGTGGGACGTTTCCTCTGTACGTGGCTACTGAAATACATCGAAGCAGGCAGGCTGCTGGCTGTTATGGCCATAGCTGCCGTTGTGCTGACTATCGGCATCATGTTCTTTACTGACCGTAACGGCTTGTACTGCCTGATCATGGTAAGCTTCTGCATGTCGCTGATGTTTGCCACCATCTATGGCATATCGCTACGCAACATGGGCCGGCAGGTGAAGCTGGCCAGCGCGGGAATGACAATGGCAGTATCGGGCGGAGCATTGTTCCCCGCCTTTCAAGCTGCCATTATCGATGCTCAGATTTCTTTCTTGGGATTGCCGGCTACTAATATCTCATTCATCATACCCCTTGTCTGCTTCTGTGTGGTAGCTGTGTACGGACATCGGGGCTATGTTAGGCATAGTATTGCCAGCCAGTATTATGGATAGGTTATGACCGGTTCCTGCGGTAATACAGGAACACGGCCAAAACCAGCAATATAGCTAAAAGACCGAATGAAGCGTAGGCTACGCTCTCGGTAATGTCCAGCGACTTGGGGAAGAACGACAGTTCCACCTGATGCTGTCCGGGTGTGACGGTGAGTGCTCGCAGCACATAGTCAACGCGTCCCAACTCTACAGGCTCGCCGTCGATGGTGGCTGTCCAGCCCGGATAGTAGATTTCCGAGAACACCACCACGCCACCACGTACCGACTTGACGTCGTAGGTCAGCTTGTTAGGCTCATAGGCCGTCAGGGTGACAATGCTGGCAGAGTCGGCAGCCTCTTCAGCTACAGGCTTCAGCTGCTCGCGGAACTTCGCATCGGCCACAGCCTCGTGACGCAGGTCGAGCTGGCCTAAGGCATCGAGTTCCTGGTTAGCGTTGTCCACGAACTTCACGTTGTCAACAAACCAGGCGTTGCCGTATGCGTATGGATTCTCGATAGGTACCGTCTTGCCCTCTTGCAAAGGCAGGATGAAATAGCGGGTGTTGAGCATGTTCAACACGGGGTAGATGGAGTCGCCCTTCACCTGCGTCATATCGCCTGCAACCTTTGCTATTGCCTGGAAAGCGGGCTGCATCTCAGGCGCGATGTAAGCCTCAATGAGTTCCTGATAGCGGCGCAGCTTGGCAGCGTGATAGCCGCCGATGGACTTATGGTAATAGGAGGTCTCGTTCTCATTGAAGGTGTTCGAAGCCAGGTTCAGTACGCGATAGTCTAATGTCTTGTCGGCCAGTATCATCTGGTCGGTCTCAGTCATAGGCTGTGCCATCTCACGCTCAGCCTTGGGAACGAACATGGAGTCGTTCAGATAGCGCTTGTTAATGGTCCAGAGGTCTATCAAACAGAGCACTAACAGCAGCGCAGTCATATACTCGGCACGCAGTTTCTTGGCCTTGTACAGTAGCAGACAGAGCACGCCAACAACGATGATGAAGAACGAGCGCCAAGCATCGCTGGTGAACAGGGCACGACGCATCTCGGAAAGGTTCGTAAGCAGCGGCTGCAACTGGTCGGCAGGGAATTGTGACAAAGCCTGCATTTCGCCCGACGATACGTAGTTGCCGAAGAACAGGTCGGGCATAACGGCAAACAGCAGGGCCATGCCGCCCGTCAGGGCAAATGAAGCATATACATACTTGATTTTCTGGGTCAGTATCTCGGGCTCGTCCACCACCTTCTTCAGCGCCAGCATGGCCAGCAGCGGAATGGTGAATTCGGCAATGACCAGGATGGAGGCCACCGTGCGGAACTTGGCATACATCGGGAAGTAGTCGATAAAGAAGTCGGTCAGCCCCATGAAGTTCTTACCCCATGCCAGCATGATGCTCAATATGGTAGCCGCCAGCAGCGCCCATTTCATGGGACCCTTCACGATAAACAGACCGAGCACGAATAGGAACAGCACGAAGGCACCTACATAGACGGGTCCTTGCGTACCAGGTTGTTCGCCCCAGTACTGGCCTAACTGCTGGTAAATGCTGATATAGTTGTTGTCGGCGTGAGCCATAGCCGTCTTGTTGGCTGCTAAGGGCACCGAAGCACCACCCTTGACATTGGGTACCAGTAGTGACCAGGTTTCGCCGATGCCGTACGACCATTGCGTGATATAGTCGCGCTCCAGACCGCTGTCCGTCTGGTTGGCCGAGTGGGCCTTCACCAGTTCGCTCTTGCCGCGCATCGATTCCTGGCTGTACTGCCACGTGTGGTATAGGTTTGACAAGTTGATCAGTATACCCAATGCTCCGCCAATAATGCACACGCCAGTAGCCTTCAGCAGGTGGGCGTACTTCTTTTCTCGAATGCCCTCAATCAGGAAGGCAATGATCATCAGCGCAATAATGAACAGGTAGTAATAGGTCATCTGCACATGGTTGGCAAACACCTCGAGGGCGGCGAAGATGGCCGTCACGATGAGTCCCGCTAAATAGCGCCCTCGGTAGGCAAGCACAATACCTGCTATCATCGGCGGCAGGTAACCCAACGCCCACACCTTCCATATATGGCCCGCAGCAATGATGATGAGGAAATAGGTGGAGAAGGCCCACATTACCGAACCTAATGCCGCCAAGTAAGACCTGAAGTCGAAAGCCCTCAACAGAATATAGAAGCCTAAGAGATAGGCAAACAGCAGTCTCACGTTCTCAGGCAGCCAAAGGCGGTAGATGTCGATGAACGAGTAGAGGACGTCGGTACTCTTGTACGACGGCGCCGATTGGAAGGTAGGCATGCCGCAGAACAAAGCATTAGTCCATCGGGTACGCTCGCCAGTACGCTGGTAATACGCCTCCTGCTCCTGTCCTGCTCCTACGCCCGCCGAGGAATCGTGACGGTAGAGAATGCGCCCCTCTGTGTCGGCAGGAAAGAAATAGGCAAAGGCCACTACTGCAAACAATACAACTGCCACAATGTCGGGCAGCAGTCTTTTCAATGTAGTCATAACTTGTAATTTTAGTAATTCTGCCTGCAAAGGTACAAATAAAATAGTAATAAGGTGGTAAAAAGAAGGAATTATTTTGTACCTTTGCACACAAATCCTACATGGAAAGAGGAAAATGAGTATGAATATCAGCGAATAATATTATGGAAGTAATACAAAGTTTCACCATCGACCACACCCAATTGAAGCCGGGTATCTACGTTTCGCGCGTGGATAAAGGTTTCACCACTTTCGACCTGCGTATCACGGAGCCTAACAAGGAACCTGCCGTAGCGCCTGCTGCCATTCACAGCCTGGAACACCTGATGGCCACCTGGTTCCGCAACTCGGAAGTGAAGGACGATGTGGTATACGTTGGCCCTATGGGATGTCTCACGGGTATGTATATCATTATGACGGGAACCTACAGCGTGGAGGATATGCGACGCCTCACCATTAGGTGCCTACAATGGATTCTCACTCAGACGGAGGTGCCCGCCACTCGCCCCGAGGCTTGTGGCAACTACCTGCTCCACGACCTGCCTATGTGCAAGTGGGAGAGTGCCCGCTATCTCGACCGCTTGGAACATGATTTCCATAGTGAGTACACCAAACTGCAGATTACCCTCGACGACGGAAAGGTTTTTGCTGACGCGTAGAGGGCGAAGAATTATAGCCCTCCGTTTCTTCCCCTTGAAAGGAGGGCTACTTACAAAAAATCCCTCCCTTAGGGGAGGGGTAGAGGTGGGAGTCAGTATCCAGTCTTAATTAATCAGGAAATACTTGGTCTGTCCCTTATAAGTAGCTTTCACCGTTGCGCGACAATCCTTGCCGTTGATAATCTCAAACTTTACGTCAGGAACGTCGGACTTGGCCTCGATCTTCGCACCTTCCTTTCTCGGAGCGTAGAGCTGATAGTGGTTACACTCGGTATAGCCGTTGGCATTAGTCGACATGATAGGACGCTCGGGGATGTTCAGCTTCTGACCGTCAACGTAAATGGTGACCTGTGGCACTATAGGAGTAGTCATGCTGACGCCCTTGCTGAAGCTGATACCGTGGAGATCGAACAGTCCCTGCGGACGCTGGGGCTCCTGTGGGCGACGGCCAAACTGTGGGCGGCCCTGAGGCTGCTCGGGCTGCTGAATATCGGGACCCTCGGCCACGAGGTAGATAGCATGTTTACCCGTAAGTCCTTCGACATCGGGCACCTCGGAACCAACTGTCATGGGCTTCTTCTGGTCGGTAGCATTTACATCGATGGTGGCAATCTCCTGTCCCTTCCAGGGGTCATCGAGCTTGACATGGAGCTTGAAAGCACCCTTGCCACCCGATGTCAGGAACAGTTGAATCATAGTCTTGTCGCCTTTCTTAGTACCCTCGAAGGCCTTGCAACCCTTAGTGTCCTGAGCCAGACCGCCAAATCCAAAGTACTTAAAGCCGATGATGCCGCCGTTCTGAATGCCGGCGAGATCCATCGAGTTGTTCCATACATCGTGGTTGTCCTGCATATACTGATTAGCGTTAGGACCGTACATAAAGCAGGCGATACCAGCCGAGTAGTAGGCATAAGGAGGTAGGCCGAAGATCTGGAAACCTTCGCTGGTCACCTCGGCACCCGTATACTCGTTGCCATCAGAGGCCTTTGCCGTCCATTCGTTACCTTTCACGAAGGGGTCGTAACCAGTAATCTTCACCACGCCACCCTTGGCTACGGGCTTCTTGTCCCACACAATCTTCACGGGAGCCACCATTGCCTGACGGGCATTACCGAAGCCGCGCGGTGGACGATGATAGAACACATACCATTGGCCATTGATTTCTTGCAGCGAACCGTGAGTGTTGTGACCGGCATTAGTGGTAATCAGCTTGCCACCGTCTTCGCCAACGACAACACCACGAGAGTCAACAAGCACGCCACCTGAACGCCAGGGACCAAGGGGGGAGTCGCCGTAAGCATAGCGCAGGGCCGAGTTCGTGTTGCCTAATCCGTATTCCTTGCCGCTATAGCCAGAGAACACCATTACGTATTTGTTGCCAACCTGACGGATAGAGGAAGCCTCGAAGAAGTTGAAGTCCAAAGGGTTCTGTCCCTGATAGAGGGCTTTGTACTCGCTGCCTGCACGGTCGAGTAGTCGGCCGTCGGCGCTACTGGCGGGAATGAACGGGTCAATCAGTTCCGTGCCCTCGCGCTTCGAGTACATCGTGTTCTGGTCGAGCTCGCAGGCTGTGGAATGCTGGAAGCCGTAGAACACGTAGGCACGGTAGCCCTTGTCGTAGTCCTTGTCCTTCTTGTTGGTGATGTTCTCAATAAACACAGAGGGGTCGAAGTCGATGAGTGAGCCAGGCAGGCACTGGGTGCCGTCCTCAGTCAGGTTCACGGGCGTAAAGGGACCATTGGGACGGTCGCCCTTACACACCATCGGCGTACGGCGCCAGCCGCGACTGTGGGGATAGAGCCAGTAGGTCTTCTTGCCGGTAGCACGGTCGGTGGTACAAACGAGGTCAGGGGCATACATGGTGTCCCATTGTCCGCTGACGAACCACTTGAAGATGGGACCCTCGTCGCGCCATTGGCTGAGGTCCTCGACGGGTGCTGACCACATGCGGATATCGGGTCCGCAGTAAGCCGTATAGGTCACGTCGTGCGAACCAATGATGTAGGCGCGGTACTTGCCGGGCTGGTCAGGGTCTTCAAACACGCGGGGCTCACCGTCGGGCAGATGCTCCCACAAAGGCAGGTAAGGGTTCTGTGCCAAGCAGAAGGTACAGTTGGCAATCAGAAGTGATAGAAATAGTTTTCTCATGATGGTTGTTATTGATTAGTTGTTACTTGATATCTTATACTCTGCTCCTGCTGTCGTCTCTAAGTCGTACTCGTAGACGGTCTTGATGGTGGCAGCGGGTTTCGAACTCAGCTCTGCCGACAGTAGTGGCATCTTAACGTCGGCACCGGCAAACAGCGGGTTGGGGCAGTCGCCAGAAGCGGGCTGCAGTCCCTTGCCCTTCAGCGGCACATAGCTGCGCAGACGGATGGTACCGCCAATGGTGGAACGGATGGTCGCAGAACGAAGTTCCCCTTCGTTCCAAACCTCATCGATGATGAATCCGCCACGGGCACGCAATCCCTTAACCTCGCCTTTTGTCCATGCGTCGGGTAGGGCAGGCAACAGGTGGACGGCTCCGTCATGACTCTGCAAGAGCATTTCGCAGATGCCTGCCGAGACGCCGAAGTTACCGTCTATCTGGAATGGCGGGTGTGCGTCGAACAGGTTGGGATAGGTGCGCCCCAGAGGATACTGTCGGGCTGCACGGTCATCGGGCAGCAGATGCAGCATGTTCTTAATAATCGTAAAGGCATGGTTGCCGTCGAGCATGCGTGCCCAGAAGTTGGTCTTCCAGCCCAGACTCCAGCCAGTAGCCATGTCGCCTCGCTGGTTCAGGGTGTTGGCGGCAGCGGCGAAGAGCTCGGGATGAGCGAAAGGCGAAATCTGATTAGAGGGGTACAATCCGTAAAGGTGAGAAATATGACGGTGTTCGTCTTTAGGATCGTCGGCATCGATGAGCCATTCCTGCAGCTGACCGTAGCGACCAATCTGCATGGGAGGTAGGTTGGCAATCGCAAACTTTAGGTTATCGACATAGGCCGTATCCTTGCCTAATGCCTCGGCGGCCAGTAATGTCTGGCTAAGCACGTCGAAGGCTATCTGGTTGTCCATCGTGGAACCTGCGGTCACGTTGGTGTTCTTGCCACGAGGTCCGTGCTCAGGCGAAACGGTGGGCACTGACATTAACCAACCGGCTGCGGCCTTGATCTCGCCGGCAGCAGGATAGACCTGCATATAGTCCAGCAGGAAGTCGGCGGCTCCCTTCATTACGGGATAGTACGTCTCCAAGAACTGCTTGTCGCCGGTATACAGGTAATGCTGCCAGAGATGAGTCGTCAGCCAGGCACCACCCGTCGGGAACATGCCCCAGGGTGTGCCGTCGACAGGACCGGCTATGCGCCAGAGGTCGGTATTGTGATGGGCTACCCAACCGCGGCAGCCATACATTGTCTTCGCCGTCTCAGTACCTGTCTCGCTCAGGTCACGGATCATCGAGAACAGCGGCTCCTGCGTCTCGGCCAGATTGCCGATGAGGGCTGGCCAGTAGTTCATCTCGGCGTTGATGTTGATAGTGTACTTTGAGTCCCACGGGGCATTCATCTTGTCGTTCCATACGCCTTGCAGGTTGGCGGCCTGACCGCCGGGCTGGCTCGACGAGATGAGCAGGTAGCGGCCGTATTGCATCATCAGTGCCACCATGTCGAGGTCGCTGGCATCCTTCTCGAAGGCAGCCACACGCTTGTCGGTCTCTAAACCCGAGTTCGCCGACTTCGGCAAACTCAACGACACGCGATTGTACTGCTCCTGATACTTCTTGATGTGGGCGGCCAGCAGCTGCTTGTAGGGCTTGCCCTTGACGCTGGCCAGGGTTGCGTTGTTCTTCTTCACAGGATTGCCGCTGATGTCCTTGTAGTTCACGAAGTTGGTGGCGGCAGTAATATAGAGCGTAGCGGTGGTGGCATCGTCGACGCTCAGCTTGTCGGCGCCGCGTTTCACTTCGCCATCGGTCTCGACCAATACGCGGCACTCGGCTTTCAGACCGGCCTTGATTCCTTCTTGCTCCACACCATCGACAACGGCGGCCAGCTCATTCACAGCACCGCTGATACCCTCATGTTCAGACACGGTAAAGACATTCTTCTGCAACTGACTGTCGAAATTGACGTCGAACTCCAGTTCTCCTTTCTTCGATGCCGTCAGTCGGACGACAATCACCTTATCAGCCTGCGAGGCAAAGACGGTACGTTCGTACTTCACACCATCACAGATATAAGAGGTGGTAGCGGTGGCATCGCCGAGGTTCAGCGTACGCTTATACTTCGTCACGTCTTTGTGACCAAGGTTGAGTTTCAGGCTGCCCAAGGGCAGGAAGCGCATGCCGTGAGGGCCTGGGATGAAGTTCTGGTCAATGAGCTTCGACGCTTCACCCTCCTTGCCTTGGAAGATGAGGCTGCGTACCTCGGGCAAGACTGCCAACGACTTCTTGGAGTTGTTGTCGTGGGGCTGTCCGCTCCAGAATGTCTCCTCGTTCAACTGAATTTCCTCCACGTCAGTACCGCCATAAACCATCGCGCCTAACGTGGAATTGCCAACGGGTAATGCCTCCAACCAGTGTTTGGCAGGATTGGCATACCAGAGCTTGTGTTGCTGGGCCATCGCCGTTAGGGTGCCGACAGCCAGCATCAATGTTAAGGTTCTGATTCTCATAATTTGATTGCTTGTTGTTGTCCGTTATAGTTGACCTCCTGCTGCTGACCGTTGGGAAGCACAATTGTAAACTTCCTGTCGTTAAGCATACCAGGGTAGCTGCCCTGTCGTGCACCTATCGTAAGCGTCTTGGTTTTGTCGTTCCACTCAAAGGCGATGGTGCTGAAGACACCCTTCTCGTAGTTGTAGCCGTCGCCCTCGTCCTCATAGAGTGTGAACGAGCCGTTGGCACCGGGATAGACGCGCAATTCAAGGTTGTCCCACGACTTCTCGCCTACGTACTGCATCTCAGGGCCGAGCGGCAGGATGCTACCGGCACGAACGAACATCGGCACGCGGTCGACGTCTGTGTGAAGTCCGTGTCAGACGGTTTTCCCGTCTGATCTGCATTTTGCCGGTTCCAGCCCGTCATCTCGTTAGTACGGATGATCTTCTCTTCCGTGTACTGCGGGTTGACGATGGGGCAGGCGAGGATGCTGCGGCCGAACATGAACTCGTCGGTCATATTCCACACCTTCTTGTCGACGGCAAAGTCGCTGAACAGCGGACGCATGTAGCTGTCGTTGTTGCTCGTCACCTGCCATGCCGTACTATATAAATAAGGTATTAGGCGATAGCGCAGTCGTATTTGCTTCTCGATAGCATCGTACACTGGTTCGCCCTTTTTGCCAAACTGCCAAATCTCACGCGGAGCATCGGCACCGTGACTGCGGAACACAGGGCAGAACAGTCCGTACTGCATCCAGCGCACGTAGAGCTCCTGGAACTGTGGATTCTTAGGAGCTGAGCCACCACCGCGCGTGTTGTAGGAACCACAGAAGAAACCGCCGATGTCGGTATTGAAATTGGGGTTGCCCGTCAGCGTGAAGCTCAGTCCGCAGGGCACCTGTTTGCGCAGCATGTCCCACGACGAGTTGACGTCGCCGCTCCACATGTTGGAGCCGTAGTGCTGCTGGCCGGCATAGCTGGAACGTGTCATGATGAAGATACGCTTGCCGCGGTCGTCCTTACGCTGTGACTGATAGATGCCACGCACGGTCTCTAAGGGGAAGGCGTTGCGCTGAGAGCGCCACGTGCCGCCATACACCTTGTGGGCGTAGTCGCTCTCCTTCGGATTGAAGAAGTCGGGGTCTGTCGAGTCCATCCACCATGCGTCGCACCCGTAGTCGTAGAGCGTCTTCAGGTACTTCCAGTAGATGGCCCTCGCCTCGGGATGGAAGGCATCGTAGACCTTCACGCCAGAGGGATATTTCATGATGGGGGGCCATACATGCGAGATACCGCTCTGAGGCCAAGTCTCGATGGGCAGCAGCAGACCTTTCTCGTTCAGTTCACGGAACTGCTGTGTCATCGGACCGAAGCTGGCCCAGATTGAGATCATGAAGTGAGCGTGCTTCTTGTGCACGTTGTCAATCATCTGCTTGCCATTGCTGAAGTCCTCGGCTAAGAAGTCCATCGCGTTCCACAGGTAGTTTGAACCCCAGTACTGCCAGTCCTGGATAATACCGTCGAGGGGCACGTTCAAGGCGCGGTACTGATCGACGATGCCCTCGGTCTCGCGGGCCGTCTTGTAGCGCTCCTTCGACTGCCAGAAGCCGTAGGTCCACAGCGGGAACATCGGCACGTCGCCCGTCAGCGCACGCATCTGGGCAATGACGCCGTCGGCACTTCCGCCGTACATAAAATAGTAGTCCACACCCTTGCCGGCTTCCGAGGTGAACGTCATGCCATTGGCGTTGTCCTCAAACAGCGTCGGCGAGTAGTTCTCCCAGTAGAGGCCCCAGCCCTTGATGCTCTGCAGCACGTTCTGGAAATCCTCCAGGTTCGACTGTTCCATACGCTTCTTCTCGCCACGACGGTTCATCTTGCCGTTCTGGATGGTGCCCAGGCCGTAGATGGCCTCGTCCTTGTCCAAGGCAAAGGTCTGGCTAACCTCAAACTCGTCTAAGTTCTTCCGTATCAGGCTCCAGCCTTTTTCCTTTAGAAGCACCTTGCCTTTGCTCGTCATAAACGTCAGGCTCTGCCCCTCCCTGTCAAGCTTTACCGTCAGCTCACTGCTCGTCCATGTATTACCCTTTTGGGTAACAGCAACGTTCTCGGGCTTGGCGGTGACAACCAACGACTTGGTCGCTTCGCCTTTTACTACGTGAACAATACTCGGTGTCACGAACTCTACTTTCACATTCTGGGCCTCAGCAGTTACTCCTGCCAACAGTCCCATAAGGGTGGTCAGAACCAATGAATACATGCTTCTGACCATTAACTTTTGACTTTTGATTATTGACATCATCTTATTTAGTTTTAGATTTTGTGTGCAAAGATACAGAAAAAATCTCGATTTCCCCCAGAAAAAACATAAAATATGCATGATATTATATTCCTGGCCCAATATAACTGGGCTGTAGTCCACCCCAGTCGATGATGATGCGCTGAATCATCTGACCTGGATCAGCCTGGATACGCAGGCAGTTCGTCTCACGTTGTTGGTCCACAGCAAAGCGCAGGCGACACATGATACCGTTGCACATCACCTGGTCCTTCCAAGTGCGGTCGTACTCCTTGAACTTGTTCTCGAACACCTGTTCGGGCTGGTTGTTGATGCTGACGACAATGCGGTTCTGCTTGCCCTCATAGAGCGGCCAGAAAGGTACGGCATATATAATGATATCGACAGTGTCGCTTGGGGCATGGAACCGGTATTCAATGGATTCATACTTACCTCCCTCCGGGGCTTTCGTCGGGTCGCCAAACTGTAGGACGTGGCCGTCGTAGCCCAGTCCCTTGACGAGCCTGACACCTTCGGAACGGCCCTGATGGCGGAATTTGCTCAGGTCGAGCACTTGGCAGTCCTTCGGCTTCTGTCCCCTGAGGGGAGATAAAGCGACGGCTTGCTCGCCTGCTCCTTCAAAGCGTTTTACTTCTGGCTTCTGATAGTATTGGCAGGTCGGGGTAAAGCTGGTGGAGAGTGCCATCATGCCGTCCCACTTGCCACCCAGTTGCTTGTTGTAGCGGCGGTTCAGGGCATTGATGCTGTCGTAGGCCTCCTCCATCTGACGGGCTGCCCAGTTGGCCTCGGCATAACGTCCTTCGGCAGCCATCTCATGGTTCAGCTGGGCCATCAGGAACTTGCGGTTCATCTGGTAGGCAGCCTGTACGGGGAACTGTAGCAGCTGGAAGAAAGCGGCGCTGTCAGCGGGTGAACCGCTGACCACTCTCATGTCTTTACTTATTCGTTCCACCTTGTCGCTGATGCGCTGGTAGTCGGCCAGGCGGCGATGGGCCTCGTCATAGTTGCGGAAGGAGAATTCAGTGTCTTTTAGTCCTGTGTGCGCCTTGTCGTCCCACTCGTACTCCCAGCCCATGAATTCGGGCTTGCGGCTCCAGGCCAGGCGGTAGTAGTCATCGAGGATGGCTTGGAAAAGTGAAGAGTGAAGAGTTAAGGTACGTGCCAGGAACTCGGCCTGATGGCGGTAGACTTTTTCGAAGTCGAAGGCGCCTATGTTCCAGGCTAAGTCGAAGAATGTCTGCATGCCTATCTCCATGGGCTTGATGTCGCCCACGTTGAGTAGCCAGTAGCGGTCGGCTCCGCAGTCGTAGGCTTTCTTCAGTTCCTCATACATCAGCACAGGCGGCGTGGTGTTGAGCCACAGGTAGTCGTGGGGGGCACCAAGATATGAGAGATGGTAGTAGACACCGCTGCGGCCAGAGCGTTTCTGCTCCTCAGGGTTGGCCACACGCTTCATGTAGCCGTAGTTGTCGTCGACCCATACCAGGGTGATATCGTCGGGCACCCGCAAGCCGTTCTCGTAGATGTCCATCGTCTCCTTGTAGGGCACGAAGATCTGGGGAATCTCAGTTGGTTTCTTGTTGATATGCTTCTCCAACAGTTCGCGCTGTTCCTTGATAACCTTTTCGATCAGGGGCACACGCTCCTCCATAGGCAGGTGGCCACGCAGGCCTTCGTCGTGGACACCACGCATGGCAACGGTATAGATGTTCTCGTATTGCGAGGCCTCGCGGAGACGGTCGTCCCACTTCTTCCAGATGGTCTCGCGGTTGGTCTTGTAGTTCCACTCGCCGTCACGTTCGCTGTCCCACTCGCTCTTGGCGGCGTTGTTCAGCAGCAGAGGCTCACAATGGCTGGTAGTGATAATGATGCCAAATGAATCGCACACCACCTTGCTCTCAGCGTGGCTGTAGAAGGCACCCGTACAACTGTGCATGGCGGGTGCCAGCATATTGGCCTTCATGCGCAACAGAAGTTCGCAGACCTTGGCGTAGGTCTTGGGGCCGATGTCGCCCAGTTCCTTCTCGTAGTTCTTCTCTGCCCAGGGCTTCAGTCCCCAGTCCTCGTCGTTAATAAAGATGCCGCGATACTTGACCGATGGCTCAGACGAGGCGTAGTCAGCTTCGACATAGAGGGCGTCCTGATGGGGAACAGGCACGTCGGCCCACCAGTACCAGGGCGAGACACCCATCTTCTCGCTCAGCGTAAACACACCATAGGCAGCACCACGGCGGTCGCTGCCAACGATGATCAGGCGGCCGTCGACCTCACGGATGACAAACTGTTCCCAGCCGCCACGAATCTGCGACACGTCGAGGCGTCCTTTCCTGATGAGTCCGTCGACATAGGCGTTGTGGCCGATGGTGGCAATGATGACCGCCCCCTTATCGCCTTTGCTTGATACAGACGGCCGGCAGCCGGTAACGCGCTCCACGTCATCGGCAAAGAGCGTGGCTACTCGCCGCACGGTTATGGGCTCGCCCTGCGCAACAACAACCGTTGCTGCGCGGTTCTTGGAATACAAGGGGAAATGGCCACTCTCGCTGCTGACCTTCAACGTTTGATGAGTTTCAGCCAGCCCGCTGAGCGTGAACAGGTAAAGTGCAATAAACAGAAATAGTCTTTTCATCCTTCTATTTAATGATTACGATTTTACCGTGATGAATGTAGATACCCTTCTTGGGATGCTCCGTGCGCTGTCCCTTCAGGTCGTAATAGTAGTTGTCGGCAGACGGCTGGCCGTTGCCCTTCGGCAGACATGACACGCTCGTCGGGTCATCGTCGATGAAGGCCAGGTCACCGATATCGACATAGTCGAGGATACTGCTCAGCACGTAGTCAGTACGATAGGGGAAATACTGGTCGAGTAGCCGGCGGCGCTCTGTCATATAGGTCTTGTCAACGGTATACTGCTTACCGCGGCTCTGCCAGGGGTGGACGTCACGGCGGTAGTCGCCCCAACGGGCGGCCTCACAGTAAAGAGCCGACGATATGGTGTTGTACAGACTGTCCCAGACCTCGACCACCGACTGCTCACCTAGCAGCCCGTCGTCGGCCAGCACTTTCATGGCCCGGCGCACATAGCGGCGGGCAAACTGCTGGTTCTTCAGCAGATTCTGAAAGATACCCGTTGGGCGGCGGTCGCCGTTGTTCTTGCTGAGGTTATTTTCCCACACATTCTCCAGGATGATCTCTGAGTCCCAGCACAGGAAACGGAAACCCTCGCTCTGAACGCTGTCATTGTTGTGACGGCGGATGGCGTACCAGTTATGATGGTCCCAGTCGGTATTGCCGGCATACTGGTTGATGAGCATGTAGTCAATGAAGTTGTCAACGTCGAGCAGGGTGTCCAGCTGCTCGAGGGGAGCGTCGCTGGGGAAATCTGCGACCACACTCACCATCTGGTTCCAGGCGTCGAGCGTGCCCTCGCTGGCCTCAAGATGGTTGCCGCCGTCTTCTTCAACCTTGACCACGTCGATGTCGCTCTTCTTACCGCCCAGGTGGTCCTTGCCATATTGGTCGTCTACACGTTCGGCTATGTTGTAGAGTCCCCAGTACATGCCATTGAGAAACAGGTGGACGTAGAGCGCATTGACGCTCGTGTGGCCCATGCGGCGCTGCATGCGGCGGGCCCAGACATCGCGAGTGTATTGGGCCTTCTCGCGGTTGCCCTCAGACCAATGCTGCCACGCGTTGCCGAAGTGACAGCGCAGCACTAACTGGTCAAACTTTGACGGTTCGTCTTCGCCGAAGAGGGGGTACTTCAGCGTCTTCGGACCGTACTCGTCCTTGAAGACAAGGCGGAACGAGTGCTTGGGATTCTTTTCGGCCAGTCGGCCGTGACCACCATGCAGGCGCACGCCGCAGGTAGTGCTGAGGTCGTGCTTCTGGGGACCGCCGAAGAGCTCGGCACTGGCTGGACGAGTCCAGCCGTGACCAGTATTGTCGCCCACGGGAGGGCCTGTGAAGATGTAGATGCCGCCACGCTCCTCGTCGTTCTCGTGGCTGAAGAAATTGTCCTTATCCGACACAATGCTCAGAATGGGCAGCTGCTTCAGGCCTTCGATAATCTTCGGACGCAACTTCGTGTCCTTCGTCATCTCAGGATCCATCTCGTAGTCGGCAACGGCTGTTCCCCATATCTGGGTGTAGTTGCCCCATTCCTGAGGGTAGCCCTCCGGATTGTTGGGCTGGTTCAGCACCGAGGGGATGAAGATGTAGCTGACGGTGGCTACTGGCGACAGAGAGTCGCCGATGACCTCGACAGCCCTCAGCAACGTGGTCTTACTGATGGTCAGCGTTGCCGAGTACTTGTTGCTTGCGGCTGTAGGCTCGCTGCCGTCGGTGGTATACCTGATGTCGGCC